>CASTQR010000067.1 GCA_949451265.1 uncultured Eubacteriales bacterium
CAGCTATTGGGACCCGGAAGGGAAGGAACACAGCTTTACCCAATGGGGCGGCGGCAAGGAGCTGGACGACGACACCAATCAGGAGATTGGCGTCTATGAAAAACTCTACCTGGAGGACTACCCCTGGGACACGGTGGAGCTGGAGCTGGGCTACACCTTGCTGTCCGTCTACCAGCAGCCCGTCTATGTGCCCATGACGCCCCAAAGCTGAATGACGCGGGAAGCCCCCTCTTTTCGATAGAAAGAGGGGGCTTTGAGTTTGCCGCGCTTTATTTTCCCTTGTCGGGGACAGCTAAAGCCCTCGCTCCCGCAGCCCCTCCACCAGCGCCGCGTACCGTTCCGCCGGATCCACGGGGCCGTCCCTGCCCTTCAGGGGGGGCGGCGGTAGTCCTCCTCGTCTTTGTGGGACATTCCCCACCTCCCCGAGCCCCGTCACACGCCGGTGAAATTGGCCCACCGGGCGGACTCCACCGTCACAAGCCCATCGTTTCCCCCTCCACCCGGCTGATGATGAGATTGGCAGTACCCCTACACCCTGCCATCCGACATCCTGGCCGCCGGAACCCATTCCTGGCAGTGGCGGATATACCAGCGGCCCTCCACGGGAGTGCTGGCCCCTGAGGGGATGTTTAGCGCTTATGATTGAGGCGGGCTTTTCTTTCACAGAATACAGCCCCTCCCCGCAGCAGCAGGGAGGGGCTGTATTTGCTATCTTGCTTCCGCCCGGTCAGACAATTAGGAAGAACTTGATCAGGAACAGGGCGGAGATCACGTAGGTCAGCACGGACACGTCCTTGGCCTTGCCGGAGAACACCTTGATCACAGTGTAGGAGATCAGCCCTAAGCCGATGGCGTGGCCGATGGAGCTGGAGATGGGCATGGCGATCAGCATCAGGGCCACAGGCACCATCTGATCCATATCGTCGAACTTCACGTTCTTCAGGCCCTGGAGCATCAGCACGCCCACGTAGATCAGGGCGGCGGAGGTGGCGGCGGCGGGGATGATGGCCGCGATGGGGGCGATGAAGATGCAGGCCAGGAAGATGACGCCGCAGGTCAGGGCGGTGAGCCCGGTGCGGCCGCCGGCCTCCACGCCGGAGGCGGACTCCACGAAGGTGGTGACGGTGGAGGTGCCGGTGCACGCGCCGGCCACGGTGCCGACGGCGTCGGCCAGCAGGGCCTCCTTCATGTTGGGCATATTGCCGTCCTTGTCCACCATGCCTGCCCGGGAAGCGGTGCCCACCAGGGTGCCGATGGTGTCGAACATATCGATCATGCAGAAGGTGATCACCAGGGTGATGATGGTGAACACGCCGATGTCCAGGAAGCCCTGGAAGTTAAACTTGAACAGGGTGGTAGCGGCCATGTCGCCGAAGGGGGGCAGCCAGTTGGCGTCCTTCAGCGCCCCGAAGGGGTTGGTGGCCAGGAAGGCGAAGGAGCCGATCCAGTAGACGATGGAGGCCACCAGCATACCGATCAGCACCGCGCCCTTGATGCCCTTCTTGGCCAGCAGCACGATGACGAACAGGCCCACGAACAGGGTGACCACAGACAGCACCATGGTGGGGTAGGCGGTGCCCATGGTGTCCCGGGCGGCGGTGGCGGTGAGGGCGCCGAAGAAGTCCTTCATGACGAAGAACTGGTTGAAGTTCTCGTCGGCGATGTAGATGTTGGAGCCGAAGCCGATGTTCATCAGCATCAGGCCGATAGCGGGGGCGATGCCCAGCCGGACGCCCAGGGGGATGGCCTCCACGATCTTCTCCCGGATGTTCAGGAGGGACAGGGCGATGAACACGATGCCCTCAATGAGGACGATCACCAGCGCGGCCTGGAAGCTGTCCACATAGCTCATGCTGGTCATGTTCACGATGTTGGCCACCACGATGGCGAAGAAGGCGTTCAGGCCCATGCCGGGGGCCAGGCAGAAGGGCTTGTTGGCGGCGAAGGCCATGACGAACATGGCGATGGCGGAGGCGATGCAGGTGGCCAGGAACACGCCGTTCCAAAGGGGACTGCCCACGTCGTAGTTGGTCAGGATGTTGGGGTTCAGGGCGATGATGTAGGCCATCGTCATGAACGTGGTGAGGCCGGCCATGATCTCAATGCGTACCGTTGTGCCGTTCTCCTTGAGCTTAAAAATTTTTTCCATAAAAAACTCCCTCTCCAGAATTTCCTTCGGGCCAACCGGATCGGGAAAAACAAAATCAGCCCGGAACCGCGTGGATTTCCGGACCTGTTCTGTTTTCGGTAGGTGTGCCGGATAGGCCGGCTGTAGAAACTCGGAACCCATCCCGTCCCGATTATACCGAAGGATATGGAATTGACCCTCCTATCATAGCACACAGCCTGACAGATTTCTACAGTTTTTTTCCTTTTATGAAAACTTCATTACATTTTGACAAGAGGGGGCGGGGAGAGTATAATATCTCTCGTACAAATCACAACGGGCGGCGGGGGAGGCCCGGCCCGCCCGGAAGGGGAGCTGACTGGAATGACCTATGAGATGAAGGTGGCGGGGCTGAAGCGCGCCCTGCCCCTGTGCCCCATCAGCGATACGCTGATGATCGGCGCGTTCGTGATCTTCGGGGACGTGGAGCTGACCTGCGCCTGCGCCCGGGATCTGCTGAAGATCGCGCCGGAGTTCGACTACATGGTGGCCCCGGAGGCCAAGGCCATCCCGCTGGTTCACGAGATGGCGAGGCAGAGCGGCCGCAACGAGTATTTCCTGGTGCGCAAGAAGAAAAAGGCGTACATGAACGGCGTGTTCGAGGCGGTGGACCGCTCCATCACCACCGAGGGGGAGCAGAAGCTGTACATGGACGGGGCGGACGCGGCCAAGATCAAGGGCAAGCGCATCCTGATCCTGGACGACGTGATCTCCACCGGCGGCTCCCTGGCGGCGGTGGAAAACCTGGTGGATCAGGCGGGCGGCGTCGTGGCGGGCCGCATGGCTATCCTGGCCGAGGGCGACGCCGCCAAGCGGGACGATATCCTGTTCCTGGAGAAGCTGCCCCTGTTCTCCGCCGACGGTAAGCCGCTGTAACAGCGCGAGGGCAAGGCCGGCCTTTGGGCCCGCCTTGCCCTTTTCAATCCCATAAGGACGAGAAATGGGTCAGGTAAAACCGGGCCATTTCTTCGCCTTCCTCCTCCAAATGTTCCTTGATGTAGTTGGCGTGCAGCTTCTGCTCCGCGGGATCGAGTTCCAAATATCTGTGGATAACGAGGCCGCCCGCTTCTTCTTCCTTCAACAGCTCGGCATAAACGTCACTGACCGCCTCACACCGGCGGACGGGCACGTCTGTCCCGCTTTCCCAGGTGTGCCCCTTGGCGCGGCGCAAGCCCGGCGCGGCGTCCACCGTGTAGAGATAGCCCCGCTTCCCGCCGTAGAGCGTTTGAAGCTGATGGGGGAATCTCTCATAGTAGTGCTGCTTCCCGTCATTGCCAAGGCCCATGGTGACAAAATTTTCACCCCTGTCCCGGCAACAGGCCAGCGCGTAACACCTGTCCTCGGTAAAATAGGCGACCGCCTTTCCCGTAGCATGGGATTTCGCGTTGGCTTTGATGACGGACAATCCGCCTGTGATTGTTCCGTGATACAGCATAGAAACCACTCCATCGTTCAGCTTGTCGAAGCTGATTATAAAGCAATCCCCGCTGAAACGCAATCGCTTTTCAGCGGGGATTGCTTCGCTTCTACCATATATTACGCCTGACAAGCCAGCTCCAGAAACGCCCGGAAGACGGCCCCGCCGTCCACGGTGTCCGGCCTCGCCTTTGCCCCGGTCATCCGCTCCGGGTGGAACTGGACGCAGATCAGGGGCAGCGTCTCGTGTTCCGCCGCCTCTACCACGCCGCCCTCCGACCACGCCGTGGCAACCAGCCCCCGCCCCAGCCGACCCAGGGCCTGGTGGTGGGCGCTGTTCACGGCGCACACCGGCCCGTACAGCCGCCGGAGCAGGGAGCCCTCCGCTGTCCGGATGGGGTGGATCCGGTCCCCGTCCCCGCCCCCGTGGAAGGGGGCCAGGGCGGGGGAGAGATCCTGCACCAGATCGCCCCCCAGCCACACGTTCACCACCTGGAGCCCCCGGCAGACGGCCAGCACCGGCTTCCCGGCGGCGCAGAAGACGTCCAGCAGGGCCAGCTCCGCCTCATCCCGGGCGGGATCGATCCCCCGGGAGCCCCGGTTCTCCTGCCCGAACCGGGCGGGAGCGATATCGTCCCCGCCCGCCAGCAGCAGCCCGTCATAGGTCAGCTCCGGGGCGGGGCAGTACCGGGCCTCCCCCCGGCCCCTGGCGGCGGCCAGGGCCGCCAAATAGTTGGAGGCGTCCCCGCCGCCGGTGGAGATCAAGATATTCGGCCTCACGCCCGCACCCCCTTCTCCCAATAGGCCCGCCCCCGGCGGAACAGCGTGGTGACGGACAGCCCCTGGGCCAGCAGGGCGGCGGAATACAGCACTACCCCCAGCAAAACACAGCCCGCCGCCGCGCCCGCCGCCCCCATGCCCCCGTCCAGGGCGATCCGGAAGAACAGGTTGCACCACAACCCCATGAACACCGCCGCCAGCAGGGGCCGGCCAAACCACCGGAACCACTTGACCCCCAGCCCCGCCGCCCGCAGAACGCTGGCCAGGTTCAGTCCCGCGCCCACCACGCCGGAGGCCACATACCCCGCCGCGAACCCCGTCAGCCCCCATTTTGGCACGGCGAAAAAGGTGAACGCCAGCTGCACCGCGTCGCTGAGGATGGCGTTCCGGGCCCCCCTGCCCTGGAGCCCCAGCCCGTTCAGCGCCCCGCCCAGCACCGACTGCCAGCACCCCAGCAGGGTGCCGATGGCCAGGGGGAGGATCAGCTCCCCCACCCGGTCGTCCCGGAACATGGTCCGCCCGATTGTCGGGCCGGCAACGGCCAGCAGGGCCATGGCCGGGGCCATCAGCAGGGAGGTGGCGGACATCACCCGATCCAGGAAGCCCGCCGCGGCCCGGTTATCTCCCTGGGCGGTGCGCCGGGAGAGATCGGGCACCATCACCAGGCACAGCGCCCCGATGAACCCGGTGGGCAGGCCCAGCAGGGGCAGGGTCATGCCGCACAGCACCCCGAACTCGGACATGGCCTCGCTGAGCTCCATGCCCCCCTCCACCAGCTTGGCGGGGATGAGGACGGAGTTGGCACAGCCCAGCACCGTCCCCAGCAGGGAGGTGGCCCCCACCGGCAGGGCGATGGCGAACAGCCGCCTCCGGCCCACCTCGTCCCGGGCGGGGGCGGGGGGGAACCGCTGCCAGTGCCGCCGGAACAGCAGGGTGAGGGCGCAGGCGGAAAACACCTCGCACAGCACCATGCCCAGCACGATGATGCCCACCGTCTCCTCCGCCGAGCGGGGCAGCAGGGCGATCAGCAGCCCCAGCACCGCCCCCGCCCGGATGAGCTGCTCCGCCGTCTCCACGGCGGCGGGGGGCCGCACCCGGCCGATGCCGTAAAAGCAGTGCTTGTGCAGGTTCTCCACTCCGGTCAGCAATACGCAGGGCACCAGCAGCACCACCCCCAGGCGGGTGCGGGCGTCCCCCAGCAGGTAGACGGAGATGGGGTCGGACAGGGCGGCCACGGCGATGCCCAGCGGAACCGCCAGCAGGAAGAAGCCCCCCAGCGCCCGCCGGAGGATCTGCCGCACGGTGCCGGAATCCCCCAGGGCGTGGTAGCGGGCGGACAGGGTGGACACCGCCACCGTCAGCCCCACGGCGGTGACGGACATCAGCATGGAATAGGCGGGCATGACCAGCTGGTACAGCCCCATGGTCTCCGCGCCGATGAGGCGGGAGAGGAACATCCGGTACACAAAGCCCACCACCTGGGAGAACAGCCCGGTGGCGGTGAGCAGTAAGGTTCCGGCCAACAGGGTAGACAAAGGCGCACCCCCTCACAAACGGTTTGTCTATACCATATGAGGCAGGGCCTGTCTGACATACCGCCCGAAAAGAACCGCGCCGCCTCCCAGCCAATGGGAAGCGGCGCGGTTCTCTTTTATTGATCCGTGATCCGGGTGAGCGACCCGGCGGCGCAGTCCAGGTAATACTGGGCGGTGTCGGTGGTGACCAGCCACACTGGGGCCAGCCGGACGCCTCCGGACAGGGGCTGTACCGTCCCCCGCCAGCCCGGCTCCATGGACTGGATGGCGGAGCACACATCCCCGGTGGCGGCGATCTCCTCGGAGAAGCGCATCAGTGCCGTGGGCAGGGCCAGGGCCCCGGCCTCCTCCCTGTCCCCGCCCTGGGCGGCCAGCAGCGCGCCCTGGACGGTCTGCAAAAGTCCCTCCCGGTAGGCGAACTCCACCTCACAGGAGAACAGGGGCACGCCGTCCCAGCTCTGCCGGAACCGCACCCGCGTCCACCCGTCCTCCCGAGCGGCGCCTATCTGCTCCGCCTTGATCCCCATGTCCCGCAGCAGGGCGGCGGCGTGGCGCTCCGGGTCGCCCGTCCGCTGTTCGGGGGTGCCCGCCAGGGCCGCCGACAGCTCCCCGCCCGCCCGGACGGTGAGCTTGCCCCCGCCGCCCTGGTAGAGGTACAGCCCTCCGCCCCGGTTGTCCGCCTGGGCGTCCCGGCCAAGCAGGGCCTGGGCCAGCTGGAGCTCCCGCTCCGGATCCCGCTCCGCCGTCAGGGGGGCCAGCGCCCCGGCGGGGGACAGCCTGTCCGCGTCCACCTGGATGCCCTGCCCCTCCAGCACCTTCAGGGTGCGCTCCAGCGCCTCCCGCTCGTACTGGACGGACTCGGAGTACCGGGCCCCCACCAGCACCAGCAGGAAGCCGTTCACCAGCAGCAGGATGAGGATGATGATATTTTTCAGCCTGGGCCATTCCATCCGTCACACCGCCTCCCAGCCGGGGGAGACGGTCTGCCCGCCCCCGTCCCGGTATTGGATCACCAGCTCCCGCCGCTCCGCCGTCAGGTCGGGCAGCATGGCCGCCGCCTTGCGGATGGGCAGGAGCAGAGCGTTCTCCCCCTGGGCGGCGTACTGCCGCAGGTGGAGGGTGAAATCGGTGATACAGCCGCCCCGCACCAGAAACTCCGCCGCCCAGCCCTCGTCGTAGAGGTAGACGGCGCTGCCGCCCAGCCGGTAGCCGAACCGCACCCGCCAGCCGTCCCCCTCGGGCCGGACGGACAGCAGGTACAGCCGGGCCTCCCCGCACAGGGGGGCCATGGCCCGCTCCACCAGGGCCCGGGCGCTCTCGGCGGCCTGGGAAGCGGAGGTGGTTCCGCCGGTGCTGTCCACGGGGTACTTGCCCCCCTGGGTCGCCCGGTAGGTGACGCTGACCCCGTCCCGGATCACCAGCCGGTCGGTGCCGTCCAGGTAGACCTCGCCGCTGCTGCCGGGGGCGTGGTTCTGGCTGTTGAAGGACAGGGCGTCCAGCAATGCCTCCGTCCCGGCGGCGGAGGACAGGGGGGCGGCCACGGCATACAGCCCCGCGGCGGGCTCCCCCTCGGTGATCAGGGTGAGGGGATCCAGCAGGCGGGCCAGCCCCTCGTCCTCAAAGGCGAAGTAGGCCCCGTTGGGTTCGGCGGCGTCCACCGCCGGATCCAGGTGGAGGGATCGGGACAGGGCGGTGGGGCAGGTGTACCGCCCGCCGTCAGACGGATCCTCCCAGCACAGGGAGACGGCGTCCCCCTCCCCGGCCACCAGGGCCACCCGGCGGGCGGCGCCCTCCAGGGGGCAGTCCCCGCCCCCCAGCCAGCAGGCCAGGGCCGCCAGGGGGATCTCCCCGGCGAAGTCGAAATAGGCCCCCCGCTGCCGCAGGCAGGCCCGCCACTGAGCATCCGACAGGGGAGAGGGCTCCCCGGCCCCCGCCAGCGCGTCCCCCAGCAGGGGGACGAAGGCGGCGAAAACCTCCTCCATGCGGGCGTCGTCGTATTGCAGGCCGAAGCGGTCCCCGTCCCGGCACACGGCGAGGCGGGCGGGGAGGACGGGCCCGGACGGGGCTTCCCCGTAGGAGGGCCCGGTCTGGGCGGGCTTGGGGTGGAGCAGCTCCCCCAGGCCGCTGTCCCGGGCCAGGGGGGTCATGGACAGCAGCACCCCGGCGGACAGGGTGA
>CASTQR010000068.1 GCA_949451265.1 uncultured Eubacteriales bacterium
TGTTCTTGTCCAGCTTGATCTCCTCGGTGAGGTCGTACAGGGAGCCGTCCGCCCGCACCCGGACATATCCCGATTTCCGGGCATCCTCGAAGATCTTGGCGTGTTCGCCCTTCTTGCCCCGGATGACGGGGGCCAGCACCTGAATCCGGGCGGCCTCGGGCAGGGTCAGCACCTGGTCGATGATCTGGTCGATGGTCTGCTGCTTGATCTCCTTGCCGCAGATGGGGCAGTGGGGGGTGCCGACGCGCGCCCACAGCAGGCGGAGGTAGTCGTAGATCTCGGTGACGGTACCCACGGTGGAGCGGGGGTTCTTGGAGGTGGTTTTCTGGTCGATGGAGATGGCGGGGGACAGGCCCTCGATGTAGTCCACGTCGGGCTTCTCCATCTGGCCCAGGAACATCCGGGCGTAGGAGGACAGGGACTCCACATACCGCCGCTGGCCCTCGGCGTACAGCGTCTCAAAGGCCAGGGAGGACTTGCCCGACCCGGACAGGCCGGTTAAAACCACCAGCTTGTCCCGGGGGATGGTGACGTCGATGTTTTTCAGGTTGTTTTCTCGCGCGCCTTTGATGACGATCTTGTCCTGCATGGGTGTTCTCCTCGGTTTTCTTTAGATTTTGGCCCGGCTATCAGCATAATCAAACTAATTTTTAATGTCAAGCCCCAATTTCAGAAGATTTTTTGAAGATTTCGACAGAAGCCCCGCTCAGGGCAGCACGGCGTTCCAGGGCTGGAAGATCAGCAGCCCGCCGCACACCAGCACCACCAGGATCTCCCAGATCACCCCGGCGGTCAGCAGGAGCTTCACCGCCAGCAGGGCATACCGTTTCCAGCCGTCAAAGCCGTCGATATATGCCTTGTCCATCCGCCCGGTGGCCTTCCACTTGTACCGGGCGAACAGCAGCAGCGCCAGAAAGCCCGCGTTGGCCGCCAGCAGCACCGCCGCCACCACGTTCAGCGCCATCCCCAGCCAGGGGAGGAGGAAGGCCAGGGCGATCATCACGATCCACACGGGCCACAGCAGGAAAATAAAAAACAGGGACACAAAGGCCATGGTCAAAACTCCTTTCAGTTGGGCCGATTATTCCCCCGCCAGCTCCTTCTGGACGTACTTGGGCAGCTTGGACACCACCAGCTGATAGGACATATCGCACAGATCCTTCAAAACCACGTCCGGCAGCTCCCCGTCCAGCAGGGCAGCGATCCACAGCTTCTTGTCGCAGTAGAAGCCGGGGAGTATGTCGGGGTACTGCTCCCGGAACGCCTCGGCCAGCCGGGGGTCGCATTTCAAATTTACCAGGTCGTGGTCGTTATACCGCTCATCCTTCATCCCCCGGGGGGAGCAGACGGCGGCGAACAGCTTGCCCCGCACCATGTAGCGGTGCCAGCCCCACTCCAGCTTGAAGTCCTTCTCCGCACCGGGCTTGTCCAGCAGGTACTGATCCAGCCACTCGTATTTCATCACGTGCCCTCCTTATTCCTCCGCGGTCAAATTAGCGGCGGACGCCCCCACCAGGGCCATCAGCTCTGCCGGGTTCACCTCCACCTGATACCCCACCTTCCCGGCGGAGACGCAGATGGTATCGAACAGCTCCGCCGTCTCGTCAAACACCGTGGGGAAAGCTTTTTTCATCCCCACCGGGGAACAGCCCCCGTGGACGTAGCCCGTCAGGGGCAGCAGCTCCTTTGCGGGCAGCATGGCCACCGACTTCTCCCCCACGGCCCTGGCCGCCTTTTTCAAGTCCAGCGTGGCCGCCACGGGGATGTCGAACACGTAGTACCCGCCCGAGGCCCCCCTGGCCACCAGGGTCTTGAACACCGCCGCCGGATCCTGGCCCAGCAGCTTCGCCACCGTCACGCCGTCGGGGGCGGCGTCCCCCACCGGGTAGGCGTGGGGGGTGTAGGGGATCCTTTTCTGATCCAGCACCCGCATCACGTTGGTTTTTTCCTCTTTTTGTTTGGACATCTTATATTGCGCCATCCTTATAATAGCAGTCCTCCCGCCATTTGGCGGGGCCCCGGGAGGCGGCTATTTCCCGCTCCCCCTCAATTTGATAATCTGATCCCGCAGCGCCGCCGCCACCTCGAACTCCAGCATCTTCGCCGCCTCCTTCATCTGCTTCTCCAGGCTGGCGATGGCCTCCATCCGCTGGAGCTTGGTCATCTGGGACAGCTCCCTGTCGTTGTAGTCCGGCTTGTCGTCGGCGGACAGGGCCATCAGCTCCCGCACCGCCTTCTTCACCGTCTTGGGCACAATGCCGTGGGCTTTATTGAAGGCGTCCTGCTTTTCCCGGCGGCGCTCCGTCTCGTCCATGGCCCGACGCATGGAGGGGGTGATGGAATCGGCGTACAAAATCACCACGCCGTCGGCGTTCCGGGCGGCCCGGCCGATGGTCTGGATCAGGGAGGTCTCCGAGCGCAGGAAGCCCTCCTTGTCCGCGTCCAGGATGGCCACCATGCTGACCTCCGGCAGGTCCAGGCCCTCCCGGAGCAGGTTGATGCCCACCAGCACATCGAACTCGCCCAGCCGCAGATCCCGGATGATCTCCATCCGCTCGATGGTGTCGATGTCGTGGTGCATATACCGCACCCGGATGCCCGCCCCCTTCAGGTAGTCGGTGAGGCTCTCCGCCATCTTTTTGGTCAGCGTGGTGACCAGCACCCGCTCGTCCCGCGCTGTCCGCCGGGTGATCTCCCCGATGAGGTCGTCGATCTGCCCGTCCACCGGGCGCACCTCCACCTTGGGGTCCAGCAGGCCGGTGGGCCGGATCACCTGCTCCACGATCTGGCCCGACCGCTCCCGCTCGTACTCGCCGGGGGTGGCGGACACGTACACCACCTGGTTCAGCCGTTTCTCGAACTCGTCGAACTTCAGCGGGCGGTTGTCGAAGGCGCAGGGCAGGCGGAAGCCGTACTCCACCAGGGTGGTCTTTCTCGCCCGGTCGCCGTTGAACATGGCCCGCACCTGGGGCAGGGTGGCGTGGCTCTCGTCGATGAACAGCACGAAATCCTTGGGGAAGTAGTCCAGCAGGGTGTGGGGGGGCGAGCCCACAGGCCGCCCCTCGATCACCCGGGAGTAGTTCTCAATGCCGGAGCAGTAGCCCAGCTCCTGCATCATCTCAATGTCGTACATGGTGCGCTGCTTGATCCGCTGGGCCTCGATGAGCTTGTTCTCCTTCTCGAAGAAGGCCACCCGCTCCTCCATCTCCTGGTAGATATCCTGGATGGCGGCGTCCATCTTCTCCTTGGGGGTGACATAGTGGGTGGCGGGCCAGATGGGGATGTTGTTCAGCCGCCGGATGGGGGTGCCCGTCACAACGTTGATCTCGCTGAGCCGGTCAATCTCGTCCCCGAAGAACTCCACCCGGATGGCGGTATCCTTCCAGTAGGCGGGCCAGATCTCCACCGTGTCCCCTCGAACCCGGAACATATTGCGCTCAAAGGCGATATCGTTGCGCTCGTAGCGGATGGCCACCAGCTTTTTCAACAGCTCCTCAATTTTGATCACCTGGCCCACCCGCAGGGCCACCATCATTTTGGCGAAGTCCTCCGGCTCCCCCAGACCGTAGATGCAGGACACGGAGGACACCACGATCACGTCCCGCCGCTCCAGCAGGGAGGCGGTGGCGGCCAGCCGCAGGCGGTCGATCTCCTCATTGACCGACATATCCTTCTCGATGAAGGTGTCGGTGTGGGGGATATAGGCCTCCGGCTGGTAGTAGTCGTAGTAGGACACGAAGTACTCCACCGCGTTGTGGGGGAAAAACTCCTTGAACTCGGCGCACAGCTGGGCGGCCAGGGTCTTGTTGTGGGCCAGCACCAGGGTGGGCCGCTGGACGGCCTCAATGACCTTCGCCATGGTGTAGGTCTTGCCCGAGCCGGTGACGCCCAGCAGGGTCTGCTCGTCCAGGCCGTTCTCAATGCCTGCGGCCAGGGCGGCGATGGCCTCCGGCTGGTCGCCGCTGGGGGTGTATTCCGATACGACCTCAAATTTTGGCATGGCAGACCCTCCCTCAATGGTTTGTTCTTATTTTAGAACGAACGTTTTAACCTGTCAACCCTTAATCATATTAAGAATGGATAAAACTTCATGCGCCCAGGGGGACGCATGAAGTTTTTCCTCTCACATTTGAAACACGATCCCCGCCAGCGCCGCCAGCCCGATGAAGCAGATGGGGTGCAGCTTTTTCAGCGGCGTATACTTCACCAGCACGAAGATGACAACAGCCAGGATAATAGCGGGCCAGTAAAACAGCTCGTAGCCGACAACGCCTTGTCCTGGGACGGAGGTGTCCACATACACCTTATGGAACATCAGGGCAATCTTCGCCACCTGGAGCAGCGCGGCGGTGATCAGCGCCACCGACGCCGCCCGCAGGCCGTAGAACACCCCGTCCACCCCCTTGGACTGGCGGAATTTCTGGAGGAACCCGGCGATCACCAGGATGATCACCACCGATGGGAAGATCAACCCCAGAGTGGCGATGATCCCCCCCACCACCCCAGCGGTGTGAAACCCCACGTAGGTGGCCATGTTCACCCCCATGGGGCCGGGGGTAGACTCGGAGATGGCGATCATGTTGGCTAGGTCGCCGGAGGTGAACCAGCCGGTGCGCTGGCCCAGGTCGGTGAGGAAGGGGATGGTGGCAAGGCCGCCTCCCACGGAGAACAGCCCTACCCGGCAGAACTCGACAAACAGCCGCAGAAGCACCATCACTTGAGCCCCCCCTTCGCCGCCCGGACGCACAGGCCCGCCACGCCCGCCGCGATCACCAGGAACACCGGGGACATCACGACCCCCAGCACCGCCCCCAGCCCGCCCTGGGGCAGGGTAAAAAAGGTGCCGTAGGCCGCCAGCACCAGCACCACGGCGTAGATGATCCGGGTGGGCCAGTCAATAACAGCGTTTTTGAACAGCTTGATCACGCTGGACGCGATGAGGGCCACCACCCCCGCCCGGACGCCGTTAAAGGCGTGGACCACAAACTCCAGGTGCATGAAGTTTTGCAGGAAGGCGGCGATGACCACGATAATGGCGATAGACGGGAACACCAGCCCCAGAGTGGCGACGATGCCGCCCGCGATGCCCCCCTGGCTGCGGCCCACAAAGGTGGAGGTATTCACCGCGATGATGCCGGGGGTGCACTGGCCCACGGCGTAGTAGTCGGCCAGCTCGGTCTCTGTGGCCCATTTCTTCTTCTCCACCAGCTCCCGCTGGAGGATGGGCAGCATGGCGTAGCCGCCGCCGAAGGTACATACCCCGATGCGGGCGAAGGTCAGGAACAGGTCGGCAAGGATAGGCAAAGCGATCACTCCCTTTGTATGAATCGCCCTCCACCCGCAGGGGGGGAGGGTGCCCCAGCGCGCACACTGGGGCGGGTGAGGGGGCGGCGGTTCGGGGCGCCCGGATCCAGGATATGGAAGCCCAGGCACACCTCCCGCACGCGCCCTCATCCGTCATCGCTTGCGGCGATGACGCCTTCCCCCCTGGAAGGGGGAAGGCTTTACAGATCCTCCAATTCGTCCAGCCACAGCTTTGCCACCGCGTCGCTGGGCATTCTCCAATCCCCCCGGGGGGACAGCGCCACCGAGCCCACCTTGGGCCCGTCGGGGAGGCAGGAGCGCTTGAACTGCTGGGAGAAGAAGCGGCGGTAGAAGTTTTTCAGCCACTTCAACAGCGTCTCCTTGTCATACCGCCCCTCAAAGGCATGGCTGGCAAGGCGGAACACTTTACGGGGCCGGAAGCCCCAGCGGATGGCATAGTACAGATAGAAGTCGTGGAGCTCGTAGGGGCCCACCAGATCCTCCGTCTTTTGGGCGATCTCCCCGTCTCTGGGGGGAAGGAGTTCCGGGGACACGGGGGTGTCCAGGATGTCCCGGAGGACTTCCCCGGCCCGGCCCCCCAGCCGCTCCGCCTCCCAGGCCACCAGGTGGCGCACCAGGGTCTTGGGGATGGAGGCGTTGACGGAGTACATGGACATATGATCCCCGTTGTAGGTGGCCCAGCCCAGGGCCAGCTCGGACAGATCCCCGGTGCCGATGACCAGCCCGCCCCGCTGGTTGGCCAGATCCATCAGGACTTGCGTGCGCTCCCGGGCCTGGGCGTTTTCAAAGGTGACGCTGTGGTCGTCCATGGACTGGCCGATGTCGGCGAAGTGCCGCTCTACCGCCGCGCTGATGTTCACCTCCCGGAAGTCCGCCCCCAGCTCCTGGGCCAAAACCTCGGCGTTGGAGCGGGTTCGGCGTGTGGTGCCGAAGCAGGGCATGGTGACCGCCAGAATCCCCTTCCGGTCCCGGCCCAGCATATCAAAGGCCTTGGCGGTAATCAGGATGGCCAGGGTGGAGTCCAGCCCGCCGCTCAGCCCCACCACGGCGCAGGAGGAATTGGTGTGCTCCAGGCGTTTTTTCAGGCCCAGAGCGGCGATCTTGAGAATTTCCTCGCACCGCTCCGCCCGATCCCCAGCGTCCGCCGGGATAAAGGGGGTGGGAGAGCTGGGGCGGGTGAGGGGCGTGTCGGAAAGGGTGATTTCCGCCTCATCCCAATACAGCTTTTCGGCCTCATTGATAACAGGGAACGGGGTAAGCCGCCGCCGCTCATAGGCCAAACGCTGTACGTCGATTTCACTGATAATCAGCCCGGTTTCAAACCGATGCTCCGCCAGCAGCGCCCCATTCTCGGCAATCATATTGTGGCCCGCGAACACCAGGTCTGTAGTGGATTCGCCTTCCCCGGCGTCCGCGTAGACATAGCCGCAGCACAGACGGGCGGACTGGCTTACCACCAGCTGACGGCGGTAGGCCGGCTTACCGGCCAATTCGTTAGATGCGGACAGGTTCAGGATCAGCGTGGCCCCGGCCTCCGCCAGACGGCGGGAGGGCGGATCGGCAGCCCACAGATCCTCGCAGATTTCCACGCCAATAGTCAAATCCGGCATATTCGGAAAGCGGATCAGGGCCTGCCCGACAGCGCCGTAATTGCCGAAGGACAGCACACCGTCACGGGGAGTTAGAGTTTCATCCCAGCCTCCATCGCAGGGGTGGAACCAGCGCGCTTCGTAAAACTCCCCATAGTTGGGCAGGTAAGTTTTTGGAACAATAGCCAGAATCGATCCACTCTGAATGACCACAGCACAGTTAAAGAGCTTGCCGCCCGCCCGCACCGGCATACCCACGGCGGCCAGCAGTTCCAGCTCCCCCGTCTCCTCCAGAATCCGCCCCAGGGCCCGCTCCGCCCCGTCCAGCAGGGCGGGCTGCAAAAACAGGTCGCCGCAGGTGTACCCGGTGACACACAGCTCCGGCAGGGCCAAGACCTTTACACCCCGCGCCGCCGCTTCCTTTATCAGCGCGATGATCTGCCCCGCGTTGTAATCGCAGTCCGCCACCCGGATCTTCGGCGTCCCCGCCGCAACCTTTACAAAGCCATCTCTCATCCGTCCGGCCTCCTTGAATTTGTAGTCGGCGGTATTTTACCCCAAAACCGCAAAAAAAGCAACGGGGACGCTCCACAAAACTCCCGCGTGGCTGGATTTTTGGTATCAGAACTATTCCAAACCAAAGTTTCGCCCCAAATCGCAGCTCGACTATGAAAACAGCATTTACCGGCATATCATCCCTGCGTTGGGTAAGATTCTGCTGGTAGAACTGACAGCCAATGATCTCCAGCAATTCTACGCCCAGATGAAAAAAAGCGGGCGGCTAAACCGCACGGGAACCTATGGCGAGGGCCTCTCCGACCGCATGGTGCGGGCCTGCCACACCCGGTGCCTCACAGCGTTGGATCGCGCCGTACTGGACGGGCTTATCCGTCTCAATCCCGCCGCCGACTGTAAACTGTCGCCTCAAAATACCAAGGAGATGCAGCTCCTGTCTCGGAAAGAAATGCAGAGATTTCTGATCCAGGCGAAGGAGGAAACATCACTTGACAAGGGCATACAGGGAAAAGAAGCAAAAAAAGTGCTACCAAC
>CASTQR010000069.1 GCA_949451265.1 uncultured Eubacteriales bacterium
ACCGCCCGGACTGCCTGTCCGTCATCGGCCTGGTCCGGGAGGTGTCCGCCACCTTTGATGTGCCCTATAACCTCCACGAGCCAGTGGTGAAGGGGGGCGGCCCCGGCGTGCTCCCCGAGCTGCTGGACGTGGAAACCCCGGCCTCTGATCTGGTGCCCCGGTACTCCGCCCGGATGGTGCGCAACGTGAAGATCGCTCCCTCCCCCAAGTGGATGCGGGAGCGCCTGCGGGCCATGGGAATCCGGCCCATCAACAACATCGTGGACATTACCAACTACGTCATGCTGGAGTATGGCCAGCCCATGCACGCCTTTGATTACCGCTATGTCAACGGCGGGAAGATCATCGTCCGCCGGGCGGAGGAGGGCGAAAAGCTCACCACCCTGGACGGCAAGGAGCACACCCTTACCGCCAACCACCTGGTCATTGCCGACGAGGGCCGGGCCGTGGGCCTGGCGGGCATCATGGGCGGATTGAACTCCGAAATCGCGGCCGACACCATGGACGTGGTATTCGAGTCTGCCTGCTTTGACGGTACCTGTATCCGCAAGGGGGCCTTGGCCCTTGGTATGCGCACCGAGGCGTCGGCTAAGTTCGAAAAGGGGCTGGACCCCATGAACACCCTGCCCGCCGTCAACCGGGCCTGTGAGCTGGTGGAGCTGCTGGGCGCGGGCGAGGTGGTGGACGGCGTCATCGATATTTTGAATAACGTCCCTCAGCCCTGGACCGTGACTATGGATCCGGAGCGGGTCAACGCCCTGCTGGGCACTGATATTGACCCGGTGGATATGTACTGTCTGTTGGAGCGGGTGAACATCCTGACCAAGGAAAAGGACTTCCCCAACGGGCCTGCCGAGGTGGTCATCCCCTCCTGGCGGGGCGACGTGCGCCGTCTGGCCGATTTGGCCGAGGAGGTGGCCCGGTTCCACGGCTACAACAACATCCCCAACACCCTCATGCGGGGCCAGACCACCCAGGGCGGCTATTCCCCGGTGCAGAAGCTGGAGAACAAGCTGGGTGAGCTGTGCCGCACCTGCGGGTACAGCGAGATCATCACCTACTCCTTCATCAGCCCCACCGCCTACGACAAAATTTTGTGGGGCCGGGAGGATTTCCACCGCAAATCCTTCAAAATTTTGAATCCTCTGGGCGAGGACACCTCCATCATGCGTACCACCACCCTGCCCTCCATGCTGGAGGTGCTGGCGCGCAACTACAACAACCGCAACAAATCCGCCTGGCTGTACGAGCTGGGCCGCATCTATATGCCTGGCGGGGAGGATCACGGCTTGGCCATCGAGGCAAAGATTCTCACCTTGGGCGCATACGGCAGCGGCATGGACTTCTTCACGATGAAGGGGGCCGTTGAGGCGCTGATGAAGGGCATCCGGGCCCGTGATGTCCGCTTCGAGCCCTGTACGGAGGACGCCAGCTATCACCCCGGCCGCTGCGCCTACGTGTACAGCGGAAGCGACATCGTAGGCGTGTTCGGGCAGGTCCACCCCCAGGCCGCTAAGAACTTCGGGGTAGACGGCGAGCTGTACTGCGCGGAGTTGTCCTTTGACGAGCTGCTCATCGCCCATGGGCCCGACCCGGAGTATGCGCCCTTGCCCAAGTTCCCCGCCGTCACCCGGGACATCGCCGTGGTATGCGGCGAGGACGTCACCGTGGGCGCGCTGGAGAGCGCCATCCGCAAGGGGGCAAAGGGGCTGCTCAAAGACGTGGCTCTGTTCGACATCTACCGCGGCAAGGGCGTGGACGAGGGCAAGAAGTCGGTGGCCTTCAACCTGACTTTGCGGGCGGACGACCGCTCCCTCACCGGCGAGGAGGCGGACGAGGACGTGAAGTCCATTTTGGAAGCGCTGGAAAAGGACTGCGGCGCGGTGCTGCGCTGATTGTATTGCTGAAAAAGGGGGGCAGATATGCCCCCCTTTTGTTCTTGTCCGGGAGGCCGCTTGTAATAAAGCCGGGCGGAAACGCAAAGGTTTCCGCCCGGCTGCGAACATGTTAAATATAAAAATAGAGGGAAGTTGAAAAGTCTCCTATTCCCCTTTCAGGAACGTGCTCCGCTAAACTTTCGCTGCACAAAAGCAAGTATCGCTGTGGTCTTTTCAAAGAAAAGGGGGGGGGCTGTTGATAAGGGCGCGGGGTCAAAACAGCCCGGAGATGACGCCGTTCTCGTCCACGTCGATTTTCTCGGCGGCGGGGACCTTGGGCAGCCCAGGCATAGTCATGATGTCGCCGGTCTGCACCACCACGAAGCCCGCCCCGGCGGACACCTTCGCCTTGGACACGGTGACGGTGAAGCCCTCCGGGCGGCCCAGCTTGGCCGGGTCGTCGGACAGGGAATACTGGGTCTTGGCCATGCACACAGGCAGGGAGCCGAAGCCCATCCCCTCCAGACGGTCCAGTTCCTTGGACGCGGCGGCGGAATAGCTCACTCCCGCGCCGCCGTAAATGCTCCTGACGATGGTTTCGATTTTGTCCCGCAGGGGCTGGTCCAGCCCGTAGGCAAAGCGGAACTCGTGGGGCTGCTCACACAGCCGCAGCACCTCCTCCGCCAGCTCAAGGCCGCCCGCGCCGCCCTTGCCCCACACCTCGGACAGGGCCACGTTGACGCCCAACTCCCGGCACTTGTCCCGGATCAGGGCCAGCTCCGCGTCGGTGTCGTTGACGAAGCGGTTGACGGCCACCACGCAGGGCAGGCCGTACACCTGGGTGATATTTTCCACATGCTTGAGCAGGTTGGGCAGGCCCTTTTCCAGCGCCTCCAGGTTCTCCGTGCCCAGATCGGCCTTGGCCACCCCGCCGTTGTATTTCAGCGCCTTTACCGTAGCCACAATGACCACCGCGCTGGGGTCCAGCCCCGCCGCGCGGCATTTGATGTCCAGGAACTTTTCCGCACCCAGGTCCGCGCCGAAGCCCGCCTCAGTAACCACATAGTCCGCCAGCTTGAGGGCGGTGTCGGTGGCGGACACGGAGTTACACCCGTGGGCAATGTTGGCAAAGGGCCCGCCGTGGACCAGGGCCGGGGTGTTCTCCAGGGTCTGCACCAGGTTGGGTTTGATGGCGTCCTTCAGCAGCGCCGCCATAGCCCCCTGGGCTTTCAAATGGTTGGCGGTGACCGGTTTATCATCATAGGTATAGCCCACGATGATGCGGGCCAGGCGCTCTTTCAGGTCCTTCAAATCGGTGGCCAGACACAGCACCGCCATGATCTCGCTGGCCACGGTAATGTCAAAGCCGTCCTCCCGGGGTACGCCCTGCATCCGCCCCCCCAAGCCGTCTACGATGTTCCGGAGCTGGCGGTCATTCATGTCCACGCACCGCCGCCAGGTGATCTTCTTCACGTCGATACCCAGGGCGTTGCCCTGCTGGATGTGGTTGTCCAGCATAGCCGCCAGCAGGTTGTTGGCCGCGCCGATGGCGTGGAAGTCGCCGGTGAAGTGGAGGTTGATGTCTTCCATGGGCACCACCTGGGCATACCCGCCGCCAGCAGCTCCGCCCTTGACCCCGAACACCGGGCCCAGGGAGGGTTCCCGCAGGCAGAGCAGCACGTTCTTGTCCAGCTTTTTCAGCGCGTCCGCCAGCCCTACGCTGGTGGTGGTCTTACCCTCCCCGGCGGGGGTGGGGTTGATGGCGGTGACCAGGATCAGCTTGCCCTTCCGGGGGCGCTCCCGCAGGGGGCCGATGTCGATCTTGGCTTTCACCCTGCCGTAGTGCTCCAGCAGGGCTTCGTCAATGCCGGCGCTGGCGGCCACCCGGCTGATGGGCAGCATTTGAGCGCCCTGGGCAATTTCGATGTCGGTTTTCACGGCGATTCCTCCTTATTCGGTTTCCATAATGTCAATCATAACTCCTGATACGGAGAGTTATCCACAACTTCAACAGAGTTTTCAACAGCCTCAACACAATAATTTTCAACAGGTTTGCGGGAAATTACATATTTATGCACAGGTGGAAATCCTACTTTTCTCACAAGCTAAAGCGCCGATTCAGTTGACATAACATAAGATTATTACCCTCTGGATATGTCCAGGCTTGCCCTCGCGTTCAGCTCCCACCCGGCGGTATGGCCCGCCAGGTACTCGTAATAGCCCTGGCTGCCGATCATGGCGGCGTTGTCGCCGCACAGGGCCAGGGGCGGGAGCCACAGCGCGGCCCCGGCTTTCCGGCAGGCGGCCTCCAAGTCCGCCCGGATGCGGCTGTTGGCAGCCACACCTCCTGCCACGGCGATCTTGTGATAACCCGTCATGGTATCCGCCTCCATCACCCGGGGGACCAGGGAGTCGGACACGGCGGCGGCAAAGGAGGCGGCCAAGTCGTGGAGGTCCAGCTCCTCCCCCTTCTGCCGGGCGTTGTGGATGGTGTTGAGCACCGCCGTTTTCAACCCCGAGAAGGACATATCCAGCGGGTGGTCGGCCACATGGGCCCGGGGGAATCCGTATGCCTTGTCATTGCCCCCCTGGGCCATCTTGTCCATGGGCCCGCCGCCGGGGTAGCCCAAGCCCAGCACCCGGGCGGTCTTGTCAAAGCACTCCCCTGCCGCGTCGTCCCGGGTGCCCCCCAGCACCTCGAAATGGGTGTAATCCTTTACGTCCACCAGGGCGGTGGTGCCGCCGGACACGCACAGGCACAGGAAAGGGGGCTCCAGGTCAGGGTGGGCGATGTAGTTGGCGGCGATGTGGCCCCGGACGTGGTGGACGGGGATCAGCGGCACCCCCAGGCCGAAGGCGGCAGACTTGGCGAAGGACACCCCCACCAGCAGCGCCCCAATGAGGCCGGGGGCGTAGGTCACCGCCACGGCGTCGATGTCCGCCTTGGAGAGGCACGCCTGCCGCAGGGCCTCATCCGCCAGGCCGGAGATGGCCTCCACGTGCTTCCGGGAGGCGATCTCCGGCACCACGCCGCCGTAGATGGCGTGCATATCCGCCGAGGAGGCAATGACCGAGGACAGCACCGTGCGACCGTCCTGGACCACGGCGGCGGCAGTCTCGTCACAGGAGGATTCAAAGGCCAGAATGTTCATCAATATCACGCTTTCCCTTGTTCTAAATTGAGTTGGTAATACCGGGAGGGGACGCCGTCCTCAAAGAACTCATCCATCAGCCGGAAGCCGTTTTTCTCCAGTACCCGGATGGAGGGTAGATTGTGGGAAAATGTAAACGCGCCCACGGCTTTGAGCCCGTATTTCCAGGTAATTTCAAGGAGGAACATGGCCAGCGCCTTGGACGCGATACCCTGCCCCCAGAGCGTTTGCTCAAACACGCAATAACTCACCATGGCGTTGGGCGTACCCAGCCGGTCTATGCCGTAGCACCAGACATCGCCCACATACCGACCATCCGGCCCGCCCGTACAGATGTTCCGCCCATAGCTGGTTGCATCAGGGCGCTGGGAGGCATGGAAATCCGCCACCGCCTCCTCCACCGTTTTCGCTTTCTGGGGGAGAAGCTTCCGGATGGTTTCATTGTTGATCTTTTCAAAGTAGATGGCTGCGGTTTCGGCGGTTCGGTTTGCCAAAATGATGTCCATGTCAGTCCTTGTCCTTCCGAATCTCGAACCGCTCCCCATAGACCCGCTCCTCCCGGACTACGTCGTAGTCATAACCCGGGAAATCCTTGCGGATGGTAACGGTGTTCAGGCAGTCATATCCCAGGCGGCGGTACAGCCGGATGGCCCGCTCGTTCCGGGCGGCGGCCTCGATATACATGGACTGGGAATACTGCCGCACCATCCCCTCCGCCAGCCGGACGGCCTGACCGCCGATGCCCTGGCCCTGGTACTCCGGCAGGACGAACAGGTCCTCCAGCCAGTCCGGCTCACCGCCCCGGCTGCCCAGGTGGAGCAGGCCCACGGTCGTGTCCCCCAAGACAATGAAGTACAGCTTGTGTCCCGTCCCGGTCCAGACACCCAGGTCGGCTTTGGCCTCTTCTTCCGTCTGCTGATACCGGTTGTGGGCCAGCCAGAAGCCTTGGATCAGCCATATGGCGTCCGCCTCCCGGCTGTCGTCGTACTCCGCCAGGGCGGGAAACACCTCCTCCACCCACTCCGGGGCCGGGTGAACCTTTTCGCCGGGGGCCAGGGGGAGCTGGATGTACCGCTCCATATGGGTGGGGGAGAAGTACCCGGCGTACACTCCCCGGTGCATGGCCTCCACCTTGCGGTCGTCGGCCTCCGGCCCCCGGTAGAGGCAGTGGAAGCGCACCCCGAACAGGGCGCACTGGTAGTCCAGCACCCGGAATCCGTTGCGCTGGTAAAACGCGATGCGGCGGCGGCGCAGGGCGTTGGCGTCCTCGTCGTGGGAGCAAGGGGCCTCCGCTTCGCCGAAGATCTGGCCGTAGCGCTCCATCAGCAGGGACAAAATCTCGGAACCCAATCCGGCGTTCCGCAGCCCCCGGAGCACGCCGAAATACTCCAGCAGAGCGCCCTCCCGGTTTTCCGGCAGCCACGCCAGGGCATACCCCACCGGTTTGCCACCGTCAACCACCAGCAAAGGCTCGTAGCGGCCCATGGCCAGCAGCCGGAGCATGGCCGTCAGCGGCTTCAGCTCCGAGTGGGGGAAGACCTCCATCAGCTCCTTGTTGTAGAGCTCGGTGAGCTCCGCCTGATTCAACAGTTTCAGTTCCATGCAAACATCTCCTTGGACCTCCGCGCTTTTGGACGGAGGGGTTCAAAATGTCAACGTCATCAAAACCGCGTCCTCTCTGGGGTCGCTGTAATAGTTTCGCCTCCGCCCCACGGGGCGGAAGCCGTGCTTCTCATACAGGGCGATGGCCGGGGCGTTGGAGGCGCGTACCTCCAGGGTGAGCAGGGCCAGGCACTCCCGCCCGAAGCCCGTCAGCGCCCCCAGCAGGGCGTCCGCCACCCCCCGGCGGCGGTATTCCGGGGCCACGGCGATGTTGTCCAGATTGCCCTCGTCCAGCACCGCCGACAGCACGGCATAGCCCAGGACCGCGCCGTCCTCCTCCGCCAACAGGACGGCGGCGCCGGGGTTTTCCAGCGCGGCCCGAAAGAGGTTTTCACTCCAGGGGTCGGCGGGGAAGCAGACCTGTTCCAGCGCGGCCACCTGGGGCAGGCGAGCAGCGGTCATAGGTACGATACGGTACGCCATCAGTCCCTCTCCCGCCGGAACAGGAGCTGCCGCCAAGCGGGCATCTCCGAGGGCAGCTCCCGCTGGTAACAAAACAGCCCGCCGGCCGCCTCCACGATCTCGTCCGGGGTGTGGGCAATGAAATTGCGGTCGTACCGCTCCCCGTCGATCTCCCGCAGGCTCCACTCCTCCAGCCTGCCGCGCCCCTCCCGGATGGAGGCCAGCACATAGCCGCCGGGACGCACCACCGCGGCCATCCGGGCAAAGGCCCGGGGCAGGTCCGCCGTCTCCACGTGGACCAGTCCGGCGGACAGCAGGATGCCGTCCACCATGCCAATGTGGGCGTAGTCCTCCAGCATATCCCCCTGGTAAAAGGGGAGGTCCGGGTTGCGCTCCCGGGCGATCCGCAGGCTCTCGCCGCTGAAGTCCAGCCCCAGGGCCTCAAAGCCCCGCGCCCGGATGCGGCCCGTCTCGTATCCCGCGCCGCAGCACAGGTCCAGTACCCGCCCGCCGGGGGGCAGAAGGGACAAAAACTCGTCCAGGCAGGGCAGGTATTCCCCGTCCCCGTAGCCGTTCTCCGCCCATTCCGCTGCGGTCTTGTCGTAATATTCCCGTGTTCCGAGCATGATCATTCCTCCCAGCGGCTCATAAGCGCGACGCCGCCTCCAACGCCACCCGGAGGTATTTTTCGTAGCTGGAGGCGGGCACCGCGCCCATGGTACGGCGGTCCCAGGCGTCCCCGTCCAGGCTGTCCTCGGCGTAGAGGAACTGGTACACCTCCGCGCCCCGGAACTGCCCCACCGCCATGGCGGAGGCGCACTCCATGTCCACGGCGA
>CASTQR010000070.1 GCA_949451265.1 uncultured Eubacteriales bacterium
AGATCGAGGCCAGCCACCACGAGGTGGCCCAGGGCCAGCACGAGATCGACTTCAAATACGCCCCCGCCCTCCAGTGCGCGGACAAGATCATGACCTTCAAGCTGGCCGTCAAGACCCTGGCCCAGAAAAACGGCCTCCATGCCACCTTTATGCCCAAACCCATTTTCGGCATCAACGGCTCCGGCATGCACACCAATATGTCCCTGTTCCGGGAGGGCAAAAACGTATTCTACAACGAGAAGGACCCCAGGGGCCTGTCCAAGGAGGCGTACTCCTTCATCGCCGGCATCTTGGCCCATATGAAAGGGATGGCCGCCGTCACCAACCCCCTGGTCAACTCCTACAAGCGGCTGGTGCCCGGCTACGAAGCCCCCTGCTACCTGGCCTGGTCCGCCTCCAACCGCTCCGCCCTGATCCGCATCCCCGCCGCCCGCGGCCAGGCCACCCGGGTGGAGCTGCGCTGTCCCGACCCGTCCTGCAACCCGTACCTGTCCCTGGCCGTGTGCCTGGCCGCCGGGCTGGACGGCATCGCCAAGGGCATGACCCCGCCCCCCGAGATCGCTGAGAACATCTTCGCCATGACCCCTGCCGTCCGCCGCCGCCGGGGCATCGAGGCCCTGCCCGGCTCGCTGGAGGAGGCGCTCATCGCCATGAAGAAAGACAAGCTGGTGATGGACACCCTGGGCGAGCATGTCTCCGGCCAGTACATCGCGGGCAAGGAGGCCGAGTGGGACGAGTACCGCACCCGTGTGTCCAGTTGGGAGCGGGACAAATACATGATTAACTATTAAGGGAACCCCCATGCAGAGAGTTGGTGAACAGCCATGCGCCAGGTGATCGTGGCCTTTGAGCGCCCGTCCAACTGCGACCGGCTCCGGGAGATTCTGGAGAGCACCGGCGAGTTCTCCTGCCTGGTCTGCCGCAGCGCAGCCCAGGTAAAGTGCGCGGCGGGCAAGCAGCGGCTGGACCTGGTGGTGTGCGGCTTCAAGCTGGCGGACGAGAGCTGTGAGGACCTGTACCACGACCTGCCCCAGCGGTGCGCCATGCTGATGGTGGCCTCCCAGCCCCAACTGGATTTGTGCACTGCGGCGGGCATATTCAAGCTCCCCGCCCCTATCCGCCGTTCGGAACTGCTGGCGTCGGTGCGGCTGCTGGCCCAGTTGGGCCGGAGTCGGGCCCGCGCCCCCGAACGTTCCCAGGAGGAGCGGGAGCTGGTAGATCGGGCCAAGCAGCTCCTCATGGACCACAGCGGCATGAGCGAGGAGCAGGCCCACCGCTTTCTCCAGAAGCAGAGCATGGACAACGGTTTCCGGCTGGCGGACACCGCCCGGCGGGTGTTGGACGAAATATGAGCGCAGAGAACGGATGGTTTGTTCCTTTTTCTTGAAAGAACAAGAAGTCCCCCGCCGCTGTCTCTGATCCCGAAAAGAGGTTTTAGCCATGAAGGAAAAGGAAAACCGGAGGACCGCCCCACTGTACGACCCCCGCTTCGAGCACGACGCCTGCGGCATCGGCGCGGTGGTGGATGTGAAGGGCCGGCCCAGCCACCAGACGGTGGACGACGCGCTGAAAATCGTGGAAAAGCTGGAGCACCGGGCGGGTAAGGACGCCGAGGGCCGGACCGGCGACGGCGTGGGCATCCTGTTGCAAATCTCCCACAAGTTCTTCCAAAAGGCCGTGGACGGTCTGGGCATCGAGTTGGGGGAGGCCCGGGATTACGGCGTGGGCATGTTCTTTTTCCCCCGGGACACCCTGCGCCGCAGCCAGGCCAAAAAGATGTTCGAGATCATCGTGGAAAAAGAGGGTATGGAGTTTTTGGGCTGGCGGGCGGTGCCCGTGTGCCCGGACATCCTGGGCCACAAGGCACTGGCCAAAATGCCCCGCATCGAGCAGGCGTTTGTGAAACGCCCGTCCGACGCCTCCCGGGGCCTGGAGTTCGACCGGCGGCTGTACGTGGCCCGGCGGGTGTTCGAGCAGTCGGGCGGCGATACCTACGTCCCCTCCCTGTCCAGCCGCACCATTGTCTATAAAGGTATGTTCCTGGTGGGCCAACTCCGGCGGTTCTACCCGGACCTCCAGGACCCGGACTACGAGTCCGCCATCGCCCTGGTCCACTCCCGGTTCTCCACCAACACCAACCCCTCCTGGGAGCGGGCCCACCCCAACCGCTTCATCCTCCACAACGGGGAGATCAACACCATCCGGGGCAACGTGGACCGGATGCTGGCCCGGGAGGAGACCATGCACGCCCCGGTGTGGGAGCGCGACATGGACAAGGTGCTCCCGGTGGTGGACGTCGGTGGCTCGGACTCCGCCATGCTGGACAACACCCTGGAGTTCCTGGTGATGAGCGGCATGGAGCTGCCCCTGGCAGTGATGATCTGCATTCCCGAGCCCTGGCGGAACAATGAAAGCCTGTCCCGGGCCCGCCGGGACCTGTACCAATACTACGCCGTGATGATGGAGCCCTGGGACGGCCCCGCCGCCATCCTGTTCTCCGACGGCGACCAGGTGGGGGCGGTGCTGGACCGCAACGGCCTGCGCCCCGCCCGGTACTACCTCACCGACGGCGGGCGGCTGATCCTGTCCTCCGAGGTGGGGGCGCTGGATGTGGACCCCGCCCACATCATAAAAAAATCCCGGCTGGAGCCAGGGAAAATGCTGCTGGTGGACACGG
Source organism: uncultured Eubacteriales bacterium (assembly GCA_949451265.1). The sequence goes on from CASTQR010000070.1 coordinate 2,678, forward strand.
TTCAGGGCCGGGTCATCGACGACGGCGAGATCAAGGAAACCTACGCCGGGCGCAACCCCTACGGCGAGTGGCTGGACCGGAACCTGGTGAGGCTCCGCGACCTGCCCATCCCCAACCAGCGGGTAGAGCGCTATGCCCCCGAGCAGCTCACCCGGCTGCAAAAGGCGTTCGGCTACACCTGGGAGGACGTGAAGGACGCCATTCTCCCCATGGCCCGCACCGGGGCAGAGGCCACCGCCGCCATGGGCGTCGATATCCCCCTGGCGGTGCTGTCCGGCCACGACCAGCCGCTGTTCCACTACTTCAAGCAGCTCTTCGCCCAGGTAACCAACCCGCCCATCGACGCCATCCGGGAGGCGGTGGTCACCGACACCACCGTCTACATCGGCGACGACGGCAACCTGCTGGAGGAAACGGCGGATAACTGCCGGGTCATCCAGGTGCGCAATCCCATCCTCACCTGCGTGGACCTGATGAAAATCCGGGCCATGGACCGCCCCGGCTTCCAGGTGGAGACGGTGTCCACCCTCCACTACAAAAACACCCCGCTGAAACGGGCGCTGGACCAGATGCTCATCGCCGCCGACCGGGCCTTTCGCAACGGGGCCAACATCATCATCCTGTCCGACCGGGGCGTGGACGAGAACCATGTGGCCATCCCCTCCCTGCTGGCGGTGTCCGCCATGGAGCAGCACCTGGTGCGCACCCGCAAGCGCACGGCGGTATCCGTCATCCTGGAGTCCGCCGAGCCGCGGGACGTACACCATTTCGCCGCCCTGCTGGGCTACGGGGCCCGTGCCATCAACCCCTATCTGGCCCACGCCTCCATTGAGGCGCTCATCGACCAGGGCCTGCTGGACAAGGACCCCCACGCCGCCGTGGACGACTACAATGCCGCCATCCTCCACGGCATCGTAAAAATCGCCTCCAAGATGGGCATCTCCACCGTCCAGTCCTACCAGTCCGCCCAGATTTTCGAGGCTGTCGGCATCTCCAGGGAGGTGGTGGACCAGTATTTCACCAACACCGTCTCCCGTGTAGGGGGCGTCGGGCTGAAGGAGATCGAGCAGATGGTGGACCGGAACCACTCCAAAGCCTTCGACCCTCTGGGACTGGGCGTGGACGAGACCCTGGACTCCGTCGGGGCCCACAAGGCCCGCTCGGGGCAGGAGAACCATATGTACAATCCCCAGACCATCCACTTGCTCCAGGAGTCCACCCGCCGGGGGGATTACGAGCTGTTCAAGCAGTACACCGCCCTGGTAGACGACGAGACCACGCCCCACACCCTCCGGGGTCTGATGGAGATGAAATATCTGGACCAGCCCATCCCCATCGACGAGGTGGAGGGGGTGGACTCCATCGTACGCCGCTTCAAGACCGGGGCCATGAGCTACGGCTCCATCTCCCAGGAGGCCCACGAGTGCATGGCCCAGGCTATGAACCTGCTGGGGGGCAAGTCCAACTCCGGCGAAGGGGGCGAGCGGCCCGAGCGCCTGCACTCTGACCGCTGCTCCGCCATCAAGCAGGTGGCCTCGGGACGGTTCGGGGTCACCAGCGAATATCTGGTGAGCGCCAAAGAGATTCAGATCAAGATGGCCCAGGGGGCCAAGCCCGGGGAGGGCGGCCACCTGCCCGGAAAAAAGGTCTACCCCTGGATTGCCAAGACCCGCTACTCCACCCCCGGCGTAGCCCTGATCTCCCCTCCGCCCCACCATGACATCTACTCCATCGAAGACCTGGCCCAGCTCATCTATGATCTGAAAAACGCCAACCGCAGTGCGCGCATCTCCGTCAAACTGGTCAGCGAGGCGGGGGTGGGCACCGTGGCGGCGGGGGTGGCCAAAGCGGGGGCCCAGGTGGTGCTCATCTCCGGCTACGACGGAGGCACCGGGGCGGCCCCCCGCACCTCCATCCACCACGCGGGCCTGCCCTGGGAGCTGGGGCTGGCGGAGACCCACCAGACCCTGATCCAGAACGGCCTGCGCTCCCGGGTGGCCCTGGAGACGGACGGCAAGCTGATGACGGGCCGGGACGTGGCCATCGCCTGTATGCTGGGGGCGGAGGAGTTCGGCTTCGCCACCGCGCCGCTGGTCACCATGGGCTGCGTGATGATGCGGGTGTGCAATCTGGACACTTGCCCCGTGGGGGTGGCCACCCAGAACCCGGAGCTGCGAAAGCGCTTTGCGGGCAAGCCGGAATACGTGGTCAACTTCATGCGCTTCATCGCCCAGGAGCTGCGGGAATACATGGCACGCCTGGGCGTGCGCACCGTGGACGAGCTGGTGGGCCGCGCCGACCTGTTGAAGGTCCGGGAGCACGCGGTGAACGGCCGGGCCGCCACGGTGGACCTGTCCGCCATCCTGGGCAACCCATACACCGGAGCAGAGTACAAAACCCACTTCGACCCTGCCGACGCCTACGACTTTGAGCTGGAAAAAACGGTGGACCAGTCCATCCTGCTGGCAAAGCTGGGCCCCGCCCTGAAAAAGGGCCGGAAATCGCGGCTCTCCCTGGACGTGACCTCCACCGACCGGGCCGTGGGAACCATCCTCGGCTCCGACATCACCCGCCTCCACGGAGAGGGGCTGGAGGAGGATACCTTCACCGTCCACTGCACCGGCGGCGGGGGTCAGTCCTTCGGGGCGTTCCTCCCCAAAGGGCTGACCCTGGAGCTGGAGGGCGACTCCAACGACTACTTCGGCAAGGGGCTGTCCGGCGGCAAGCTGGCGGTCTACCCGCCGAAAACCGCCGCGTTCCGGGCGGACGAGAATATCATCATCGGTAACGTGGCCCTGTACGGAGCCACCTCCGGCAAGGCGTTCATCAACGGCATGGCGGGCGAGCGCTTCTGCGTGCGCAATTCCGGCGCTGTGGCCGTGGTGGAGGGCGTGGGCGACCACGGCTGCGAGTATATGACCGGGGGCCGGGTGGTGGTGCTGGGCCCCACGGGGAAGAACTTCGCCGCAGGCATGAGCGGCGGCATCGCCTACGTCTGGGACGAGCACCGGGATTTGTACCTGCGGCTGAATAAGGAGCTGGTTTCCATGGAGCCGTTGAGATCGAAGCACGATATGGAGGAGCTGCGCACCCTGCTCACCGAGCACGTCCAGGCCACCGGCTCCCCCAGGGCCAGGGCGGTTTTGGAGCGTTTTGAGGACAACGTGTCCCATTTCAAGAAGATCCTGCCCCGGGATTACGACAGGATGCTCCGGGCCATCGCCCAGTTCGAGGAGCGGGGCATGGATCGGGACGAGGCGGAAATTGAGGCGTTCTACGCCGTGACGCGAGGAGGGGAACAGTAATGGGAAAGCCCACCGGATTTTTGGAATACCGGCGTCAGGGCCGTCCCTCCCAAGCTCCGGAGGAGCGGGCGAAGCACTGGAACGAGTTCCATCCCATGCTCCCAGAGGAGGAACGGCGGAAGCAGGGGGGCCGGTGTATGGAGTGCGGCGTCCCCTTCTGCCAGTCAGGGGTGGAGCTGGCGGGGATGTTCACCGGGTGCCCCCTGCACAACCTGGTCCCCGAGTGGAACGACCTCATCTATGCCGGAAATCCCGGCCTAGCCTGGGAGCGGCTGCACAAGACCAACAACTTCCCGGAATTCACCGGCCGGGTGTGCCCCGCCCTGTGCGAGGCGGCGTGTACCTGCGGCCTTCACGGCGACCCGGTCACCGTCCGGGACAACGAGCTGGCCGTGGTCGAGGAAGCCTGGACCGGTGGTCGAATCACCCCCCAGCCCCCCAGGACCCGCACCGGGAAGCGGGTGGCGGTGGTGGGATCCGGTCCGGCGGGACTGGCCGCCGCCGACCAGCTCAACCGCCGGGGCCACACCGTCACCGTCTTTGAGCGGGACGACCGGGTGGGCGGGCTGCTCACGTACGGCATCCCCAACATGAAATTGGAAAAACACATCGTCCAACGCCGGGCGGACCTGATGACCGCCGAAGGGGTGGAGTTCCGCACCGGCTGCGACGTGGGCCGGGACGTGCCCGCCCGGGAGCTGCTGGACGGTTATGACGCAGTGGTGTTGTGCTGCGGGGCCAAAAAACCCCGGGGACTGGACGCGGCCCAGGGCGTGAACGGCGCGTATTTTGCCGTGGACTTCCTGGCCTCCACCACCCGCGCCCTGCTGGACAGCGATTTAGTAAACGGGACCTATATCGATGCGGCGGACAAGGACGTGGTCATTGTGGGCGGCGGCGATACCGGCAATGACTGCGTGGGCACCGCCATCCGTCACGGGTGCCGGAGCGTGACTCAGTTGGAAATGATGCCGAAGGCCCCCGGCAGTCGGGCCGAAAACAACCCCTGGCCCCAGTGGCCCCGCGTGTGCAAAACCGACTATGGTCAGGAGGAGGCCGTCGCCCTGTTCGGCGCCGACCCCCGGCGGTATCAGACCACGGTAAAGGAGTGCCGCGTGGACGAGGCGGGGGCGCTGTCCTCCATCGTCACCGTCCGGCTGGAGCCGAAGGAGCAGGACGGCCGCCGGATCATGGCCGAGGTCCCCGGAAGCGAGGAAACGTTGCCCTGCCGGTTGTTGCTCATCGCGGCGGGATTTTCAGGCCCGGAGGACTACGTGCCCGACGCTTTTGGTGTGCAACAGGACGGGCGCTCCAACGTGACCACCGCTCCCGGCGGCTACGCCACCTGTACCGAAAAAGTCTTTACCGCCGGCGACATGCACCGGGGACAATCTCTGGTGGTGTGGGCCATTGCCGAAGGCCGGGCCGCCGCCCGCGAGGTGGACGAGTACCTTATGGGCTACAGCAACTTGAGCTGAGCCTGTATCCTTAAAGCCCTCGACACAAAAGGGCCTGGCCTCCCCCCTTTTGCGGGTGTGCGCCAGGTCCTTTCCAAATGCTGTCCGTTTTGTTTTGCTGCCGATGGATCAACATAAAAGGGACATCCTTTCGGATGTCCCTTTGTGGTGCGCGAGGCGGGAGTCGAACCCGCACGCCCTTGCGAGCACTGGCACCTGAAGCCAGCGAGTCTACCAATTCCACCACTCGCGCATTCAATGTGCTGTCGTTCAGCACGAGACATATAATAGCACAACGCGGTCCAGTTGTCAATACTTTTTTCGCGGAGTTTTTTCTATCGTTCA
>CASTQR010000071.1 GCA_949451265.1 uncultured Eubacteriales bacterium
ACGCCGGAGCCCACCCCCGCCCCTGACCCCATGGAGGGGGCGCTGCTGGCGCTGGAGCCGGGGACGGCGTTCCGGATCCTGAAGGAGTCCGGGGACTGGTGGCAGGTGCGGGCCCAGGGGACGACGGGCTGGGTGGAGCACCGCTACTGCCTGATCAACCTGCCCAACGTGGTGCCGTCCATGATCTATAACGACACCAACGCCTATTCCTCCGTCTTTGTCAGCTCGGGGAAGAACATCCCCGGCATCACCGGCAAGGCCCTCTACCAGGCCAAGACGGACAACCCCCGGCTGGGCCGGAGGGAGTTCCTCATGCCGGTGCTGTACACCATGGCCAAAAACGTATGCCGGGCCCAGCAGAACGCCCTGGCGGAGGGCAATACCCTGGTGCTGTACGAGGGGTTCCGGCCCTACACCGCCCAGATGGCGGTGGTGCGCGGACTGTCCGCCCTGGCCCGGAAGGACGGGGACGTGAACGCCGGCATCTCCACAAAGCCCTGGAGCATTTCCTGGTTTATCGCCACCGGGGCCTCCAACCACCAGCAGGGGTATGCCATGGATGTCAGCCTTGCCAAGGTGACGAAGGCCCATGCCGCCCGGATCGGCGGGTACAGCTATGTCCAGGTGGACGAATATGAGGAATACGCCATGCCCACCCCCATCCACGAGCTGAGTATGGCGGCGGCCACCTATACCAAGCCGGTGGCCATCTTCTCGGACACGGCGTGGCGCAAAGCCACGCTGGCCCCAGCCATGGCCGCCAACCAGCCCGCTTTGGCCCTTCAGCGCTACTGCACCTCGGCCAAGCTGACCCCTTTGGCCTCCGAGTGGTGGCACTTCAATGACCTGCTTGCCCAGAGACAGACGAAGGACTGGCCCAGCAGGGGGGATTATCAGGTGCGCGACTGCCGCAGCGCGATCCCATCTTAAAGGGGTTCTGAACGTATCTTTCGCGCCGCTGTCCGGCGGGCGGCGCCCTTTGGCCGCATCCCCACCATCCGCTGGCGGCTGGAGGCCGGGACCCACCGGCTGGCCACGGTGGTGACCGGGGCCACGGCAGACGAAAAGGAGTGAGTTTCATGGAACTGCGCATTTCCATTCTGGGCGGCGGCGGGCAGGTCAAGGCCCAGGCGTCCGGGACAGATCTGGTGTCCCTGGTATACTCCGCCCCCTATGAGGAGGGGGACGTTATCACCCTGTCCGGCGACCGATCCGGCTATGTGACGGCCCGGCTGGAGGACAGCCTGCCGGAGACCTTCGGCTATTTGGCCGGGGAGTTCCGGCTGGCGGTGCCCTTCGGGGAAAAGCGGGTGAGCTATTCCCCCAAGAGCTTTACCGGGGCGCTTCACCTGCTTCAGGCGCGGGCGGCGGAGCCGGAGGAAATAGGGGCTCAACGGAACCTGGCGCTGAACCCCCTGGACAGCCACGACAATACCGGCTTCTTCCCCCACGCCTCCGCCAACGTGGAGACCCGGGGGGAATCCGTCTTTGCCGCCCGCAACGCCATCGACGGGTGCTGGGCCAACGACAGCCACGGCGCCTGGCCCTACCAGAGCTGGGGCATCAACCGGGACCCGGAGGCGGAGCTGACCCTGGACTTCGGACGGGAGGTGGAGATCCACCGGCTGGTGTTCACCCTCCGGGCGGACTTCCCCCACGACAACTGGTGGAAGCGGTGCACCGTCCGGTTTTCCGACGGCTCGGAGATCACGCCGGAGTTCGTCAAGACCGGCGCGCGCCAGACGGTGGAGCTGGAACGGCGCGGGGCGCGCTGGCTGAAGGTGTGCCGGCTCATCAAGGACGAGGGCGACCTCTCCCCCTTCCCGGCGCTGACCCAGCTGGAGGTCTGGGGGACGGAGGCCCCGCTGCAAAGTTGAAATGAGGAACGTTTTATGAGTACTATGTTTGATTGAACCGGGAAAACCGCCCTGGTCACCAGGTTCCTAAGCCGCGCCCTCCGCTGTTTGCATAGAAAACTGCCACCCGGTCACATACCGGGTGGCTTTTTTTGTCTTGGGGATCAACCAGCCTCAGAAGTCCTGCAAATATTGAGAGAGGAAATTTTCAGGCTTGTTTTGCCTTGTATTCCTGGCCCCACGACCCCATGGCATCCAGGACAGGCTTCAGGCTGTACCCCAGCTCTGTCAGCGTATATTCCACCCTGGGCGGAACCTCGGCATAGACCGCACGGACAAGCAGCCCGCTGTCCTCCATCTGCCGCAGCTGGGTGGTCAGCACTTTTTGGCTGACCGCCCCAATGGACTTTCTCAATTCTCCAAACCGCTTTGTGCCCGGGAGCAGATCCCGCAGAATCAACACCTTCCATTTGTCACCAATTAAAGTCAAGGTAGTTTCCACCGGACAGGCCGGCAGTTCCTTTGCCGCAGTTGTCATACGAATTTCCTCCAATTTTCCATAGCTGCCATCAGGAGTGTACAGCACAATTTTACGGCATGGGGCGGAACCGTGTCAAGCGTTTCAACTGATTCGGCGGGGCCGGCCGCGAAGCATTGGGATCGCCCAATCGTCACCCCCAGGTAACTATGCCACAATTATGTGCCTACTTTACGATAACGGAATTTTGCGTTATACTGATTGCAACGAACGGGGAGGCATCGTCTCCCCGGAAATTGGAGGTTCCCCCCATATGAACGAAATCGCAAAAAAGTATGTCAACCTGTTCCGGCAGGTGAAGATCGCCACCGCCGCCACGGTGGACGCCCAAGGCCATCCTCAGGCCCGCATCATCAACGTGATGCTGGCGGAGGACGACGGGATGTATATCGTCACGTCCAAGGGCAAGCCCTTCTATAAACAGCTGGTGGAAAGCGGCGAGATCGCCCTGGCCGCCATGTGCCCCGACTGCCAGTCCCTGAAGTTCACCGGCAAGCTCCGGGTGGCGGGCAAGGAGTGGGTGGACAAGGTCTTTGAACAGAACCCCGGCATGAACGAGGTCTACCCCGGCGAGAGCCGATACATTCTGGACGCCTTCCACATCTACGAAGGGCACGGAGAATGGTTCGATCTGCTTCACTACCCCATCAGCCGGGAAAGCTTCGCCTACGGCGGGGACACGGTGGAGAAAAACGGCTTTGTGATCTCGGACAGGTGCGTTGGCTGCGGCGCGTGCGCCAAGGCCTGCCCCCAGCAGTGCATTGCCGCCGGAAGCCCCTATGCCATCGACCCGGCCCACTGCCTCCAGTGCGGGCGGTGCGTGGAGTTCTGCCCCGTGGACGCCGTTGACCGGCTGCACCCGTAACCGCTATGGGTGAGCTGGTTCAAGAGGTGCTTGCGCTCTACGCCGAGCGCGGCGACTGGTTCCTGGGCCTGCTGTGGGAGCACTTTCTCCTGTCGGGCCAAGCCATCCTGCTGTCCGGGGGCATCGGTCTTTTGCTGGGGATCTTCATCGCCCAGTGCCCGAGGCTGGCGCCCGCCGTCATGGGGATATGCAATGTGCTGTATACGATTCCCGCCATCTCCCTGCTGGGCATCCTGATCCCATTCACCGGGATCGGGAATAAAACGGCGTTGATTGCCCTGACTATCTATGGGATCATGCCCATGATCCGGAATACCTACGTGGGCCTGACCACCCTGGATCCGGATATTCTGGAGGCGGCCAACGGCATGGGCAGCACCCCGTTTCAGGTACTGCTGCGGATCAAGCTGCCCATGGCCGCCGGGGTGATTCTGGCGGGGGTGCGGAACATGGTGGTCATGACTGTCTCCGTGGCGGGCATCGCATCCTTTGTGGGGGCGGGGGGCCTGGGCGTGTCCATCTACCGGGGCATCACCATCTACAATCCCGCCATGACCGCGGCGGGGAGCATTTTGATTGCGGCCCTGGCGGTTTTGCTGGATCTCATTTTGGGACGTGTGGAAAAATACTTCAAAAAATACGGGAGCTGATTACCATGAAAAAGAAAATTCTTGCGTTTGCCCTGGCCCTGGCCGCTGTCCTGAGCCTGTCCGCCTGCGGAAAATCCCCCGGCGCCGGCGCCGGGCCAGTGAAGATCGCCACCAAGCCCATGACGGAGCAGTATATCCTGGGGGAGATGCTGGGCCTTCTCATCCAGGACGCGGGCTATGAGGCGGAGATCACCAAGGGCATCGGCGGCGGCACCAACAACATCCACCCCGCCATGGAGAAGGGGGAGTTCGACCTCTACCCGGAGTACACCTCCAGCGGCTGGGTGATGGTGCTGGATCACGACGCCATCGGCGTGGATGATACCGAGATGTTCGACAGCCTCAGGTCGGAGTACCAGGAGAAGTTCGGCATGACCTGGGTGGGCCTCTACGGCTTCAACAACACCTTCGCCATCGCCGTCCGGGAGGAGGCCGCCCGGCAGTACGGCCTGAAAACCACCAGCGATCTGGCGGCTGCGGCGGGGGATCTGAATTTCGGCGGAAACCCGGACTATCTTGAGCGGGCGGACGGCTTCCCCCTGCTGGCGGAGACCTACGGGCTGGACTTCAAGAGCGTCCGCGATATCGACATCGGCCTGAAATACCAGGCCCTCCGGAACGGGGACATTGATGTCACCAACGCTTTTACCACCGATGCCCAGCTGGGCAGTCCGGACGGCGGCATCGTCACGCTGGAGGACGACAGGCATTTGCAGGTGAACTATTTCTGCTCCACCGTGGTGCGGCAGGACGCGCTGGAGAAATACCCCGGCCTGGAGGAGGCGCTGAGGAAGATGGACGGCCTGCTGTCCGACGGCGAGATGGCCCGCCTGAACTACCTGGTGGAGGTGGAAGGGGCGGACGAAAAAGAGACTGCCCGAGACTTCCTGATGGAAAAGGGCGTTTTGAAGGGATGAGCCATGGCGGAAACCATCATTCAATTTGACCGTGTGTGCAAATCCTTCGATGAGCACCCGGTTTTGCGGGATTTCTCCCTCTCCATCGAAAAGGGGACCTTCCTGACGGTCATCGGCCGGTCCGGCTGCGGCAAGACCACCGCCCTGCGGCTGGTCAACGGCCTGATCCCCGCCGATTCGGGCCGGGTGCTGGTGCAGGGGAGGGACGTGGCGGGCGCCGACCCCGTGGCTTTGCGCCGGGGCATCGGTTACACCATTCAAAACGTGGGGCTGTTCCCCCACATGACGGTGGAGAAAAATATCGCCTACGTCCCCGCCATCTCCAAGGCCCCGCTCTGGAAAGGGGCGGAACGCCGCCGCCAGACGGAGGAGCTGCTGCAAACCGTGGGGCTGGAGCCGGGCTTGGCGGGCCGCTATCCCCGGGAGCTGTCCGGCGGGCAGCGCCAGCGGGTGGGCATTGCCCGGGCCCTGGCCGCCCGGCCGGATATCCTGCTGATGGACGAGCCCTTCGGCGCGGTGGATGAGATCACCCGCCGCCAGCTCCAGGACGAGATCCTGCGCCTGCACCAGGAGCGGGGGATCACCATCCTGTTCGTCACCCATGACATTGAGGAGGCCCTGAAGCTGGGCACCCGGGTGCTGGTGATGGAGGAGGGACGGGCCACCCAGTTCGCGCCCCCCAGCGAGGTGATGGAGCGCCCGGCCACCCCCTTCGCGGCCCAGCTGGTGCGGCGCAGCCGGGACTTTGCCCCAAGGCAGTAAACAATCCATACGCCTGCCATTCCGGAGGTGATGTAAATGACGAGGCAGGAAACCGTCCGCCGGCTGAACGAGTGTCTGCTGGAAGAAATGCCTGATTACCGCCCCCTGGCGGCGCGGTTCCCGCAGGGCAAATGCTTATTGCACCTTGTCTACGACCTGCCGAAAGCAGATAAGGCTGCGCCGCCCCATGAACAGCTCGCTTATTACCGCAGGCTCCGGGGGGTGTCAAAGGACGAGTTGGCCGGTATGATAGGTGTATCAGCCGGGGAGATCGTGAACTACGAAAAGCAGTTCCAGGAAATCTATGATGACCAAGCACAAAAGCTGGCCCAAGCCCTGGATATGGACAGCGGCCTTCTGCTGGACGATTACACAAGGTTTGTGTCCCCTGGGTACGGGCAGCGCATCAAGAATATCCGTAATGAATTAGGTCTGTCACAAAATCGGTTTTCTCAACTGCTGGGCGTAAACCGAAGCACAGTGTCGATATGGGAAATTGAACTTCACCGGCCATCCCGTCAGAATTATCAGAACATCCTCGCAATCAAGGCAAATCAGGAGGTAAGCGCATGACGCATGAAGAACAACGCCGCTATCTTATCCGGGAGCTATTGTCGGAAGATACGCAGTACCAAGGCATCATGATCCCGGAGGATGCCCAGGGGCAGAAAGATTTACTCCGGGCGCTGATGAATATGCGTCCGCCCATGCCGATTGACCAAGGCTTTCTGACCGTACAGGACGAATACCTGTCCGCCGAGCGGGATATGGCGGGAGTGGTGGACATTCACTCCCTCCCGCCTCTCCACCGCGATGAGCGATTGGTCTTGTGGCAGGGCGATATAACGACCTTGAATGCAGATGCCATTGTCAATGCAGCCAACAGCGGTATGAGGGGCTGTTTCCGCGCCCTCCATTCCTGCATTGATAATATCGTTCACAGCAAGAGCGGTATCCAGTTGCGGCTATACTGTGATGAACTGATGAGCCGGCAAGGGCATGAGGAACCTGCCGGGCAGGCGAAAATCACCCCAGCGTTCAATCTGCCAAGCCGATATGTTCTTCACACAGTTGGCCCAATCATTAAGGGGCGTGTGACCCAGCGCGACCGAGACTTGCTGGCCTCCTGCTACTGCTCCTGTTTGGAGTTGGCCGCGAAAAACAGCCTGGACAGTATTGCGTTCTGTTGTATTTCCACCGGGGTGTTCCATTTCCCAAATCAGGAAGCTGCTGAAATCGCGGTCAAAACCGTGACCGGCTTCCTGCAAACCCCATCTTCTATCCAAAAGGTGATCTTCAATGTTTTCAAAGATACAGACAAGCAGATATATCAAAGACTTCTCGGCCCAAGCACAGCAATTGAAGCAGCTCGTTGAAAAAGCTGACGCTGTGATGATCGGCGCAGGGGCGGGATTGTCCACCTCGGCGGGGCTGACCTATTCCGGGGAGCGGTTCACAAAAACGTTCGGAGATTTTCAGGCGAAATACGGCGTCCAGGATATGTACTCCGGGGGCTTCTATCCCTTTGAAACATTGGAGGAACCAAAGAGCCAGCAAACCAAACACGATATCAACGGCCAGCATGGCCTTGTCTGTCAACCGCATCCCATCCTTGAACACGCTACCGGGCATGGCCCCATGTAGGTCTTGGCGTTGGTGGAGTCGTAGGCTTTGAGCTGTTCTTTCTCAAAAGTGACGCTCACCGTCTCGGAGGCACCGGGGGCCAGTTCGCCGGTCTTGGCGTAGCCCACCAACATGACGGCGGGCTTCTCCACACCGTACTGCTTATCGTAGTTGGTATAGGGGCTCTGGACATAGACCTCCACCACGTCCTTGCCCGCCATGCTGCCGGTGTTTTTTACGTCCACCGTGACGGTGCAGGTATCGCCAGACCAGCTGGCCTTGAAGCCGGACCACCCGTCCTCGAGTAGAACACTTTGGTAGCCACGGCCTGTTCGGTGATGAGGACTATGTGGATCTGAAAAATGTGACGGCGGAGCTGCAAACGTGTGAGAAAAATGTGTGGACGCACATCGTCTCGCTCAAGCGGGAGGATGCTGTACGGCTGGGTTACGATAATGCCAGAACGTGGCGAAACCTGATCCGCAC
>CASTQR010000072.1 GCA_949451265.1 uncultured Eubacteriales bacterium
GTCGGACAGGCCCAGGGCCAGGGACAGGGACGCCTGGAAGGACTCCCCGCCCGACAGGGATTTCACACTGCGCTCCGTGCCGTTGTAGTGGTCCACCACGTCCAGCTCCAGGCCGCTCTGGCTGCGGTTGTCCGCCGCCTCCCGCCGCCGCTTCAGCTCGTACTGCCTTCCGGTCATGGACAGCAGGCGCAGGTTGGCCCGGCGGAGGATCCGGTCGAAAAAGGTGGTCTGTATGTAGGTCTCCAGGGCCAGCTTCTCCCGGTTGGGCAGACGGCCGTTGGCCGTGTCCGACAGGGCCCGCACCCAGGCGTATTCCCGCTCCAGCCGTTCCAGTTCCGCCGCCTTCTCCTGGATTCTGGCCAGGGCGGCCTGGTTGCCGGTCTGCCGGGCGTGGATGTCCCGCCGCAGCTGCTCCGCCGACCTCCGCTGTTCTGTCAGCTCCAGGCTCCGGGCCCGCTGGGCCTCCGCGTCCACCGGCCCGCCCTGCTCCAGCAGGGTGGCCAGCTCCCGGATCACCGCGTCCAGCTCCGCCTGTTCCCGACCGCGGTCGGCGGCGGCCTGTTCCGCCGCCCGCAGCCGCTCCGCCAGCCGCTCCAGCTCCCCGGACAGGGCGTCCCGCTTCCGCTGGGCGGCCTCCCCGTTGGGGCAGCTCAGCCCGCCCCGGAGGGCCTCTATCCGGCCCGCGGCCTTCTCCCGGCGGCCCTCCGCCTGGGACAGCTCCGCCCGGATCTGGGCCACCGTGCCGTCCAGTGCCCGCAGCGCCCCCTCCCCCTGGGGGAGCAGGCGCTCCAGCTCCCTCTTGCGGGCCAGCTTGTCCTCCGTTTCCGCCAGCTTCCCCGCCAGCTCCGCCAGGATCCGCTCCGCCCCGTCCAGCTCCGCCGCCGCCCACGCCGCCAGCCCGTCCAGCCCGCAGCCCTCCAAATGCTCCGCCGCCTGCTGGACAAGGCGGGCCTCCAGCTGTTCCAGCCGGCCCCGCAGGCCGCTCTGCTCCACCCGCGTCCGGGTGATCTCCTCTTGGAGCTCCTGGCTTCGCCCGGTCAGCGCCTCAATGTCTGCCTCCCGCCCCTGGATTTCCCGGCCCAGCTCCTCCCGGTGGGCAAGCTGGGCCTCCATGTCGGCCAGCGCCCCGTGGAGCTCCGCCAGCGTTGCCGCCGTCTCTGTCCGGCAGGCAGCGAGCTGTTCCGCCGCCGTCTCCAGGGACGGGCGCTCCACCCAGGTCCCCAGCCGTTCCAGCAGGTGCCGCTGCCGCTCCGTCAGGGCGGCCTGTTCCGCCCCGGCGGCCCGGCTAAGCGCCTCCGCTTCCTTCCGGGCGGCCTCGGCGGCCTCCTTGGCCTGCTCCAGCTCCGCCTCGGTGGGGGCTTCGGCGGGTATGCCCGCCGGGGCGGGGTGGTGGACAGCGCCGCACACCGGGCAGGGCTTGCCCTCCTCCAGGGACTGGGCCAGCACCCCGGCCTGCCCGTCCAGGAAGGCCCGGTATTGGCCCCGGTAGGCGCCCTCCGCCCGCTCCAGCCGTTCCTGGGCCGTCCGGTAGTCCGCCCGGGCCAGTCTCACCCGCTTCTGGGCCGCGCCGCAGTCCGCCAGCAGGCCGTCCAGCCCGTCCAGCGCCCGCTGCCGCTCCCTGGCCTGTTCCCGGCGGGCCAGGAGCTTTTCCTGCTCCGCCTCCAGGCCCCCGGCGGCGGCCAGCGTCTCCCGGTCCGCCCGGAGCCGTTGGCCCTGGGCGGCCAGCTTGTCCGCCAGCGCCGCCTGCTCCGCCCCCAGCGCCGCCAGCCGCGCCGTGCCGTCCCGGAGCTTTTGCCCGCAGTCCCGCCACGTTTGGAGATCGCCGTCGATGGCCCGCAGCGCTGTCTGCCGCCCCTCCGCCCCGGCCTTCTCCCGGAGCAGGCGCTCCCGCTGGGTCTCCGCCGGGGCCAGGGCTTCCAGCTCCCGCCGCTCCCCGTCCAGCCGCTGGGCCAGCGTCTCCCGATCCTGTTCGTGTTCGGTCAGGTCTCCCTGCCGGGCGGCGATCCGTTCGGTCAGCCCGTCCAGCTCCGCCTTCCGCTCGTCCAATTCCCGGTAGCGGGGCAGCTCCGCCTCCAGCGCCGCCAGGGCGCGGGCCAGCTCCTCCCGCCGGGGGGTGTTTTGCTGTTCCGCCGCCAGGGCCTCCCCGGCGGCCTTCCGCTTCTCCGCCAGCGCCCCCTGCTGGTTTTGGGCGGCGGCCAGCTTTTGGGCGGTCTTGTCCCGCTCCTCCGCCTTGGCCAGCAGCTCCGTCACCTGGCCCAGCTCCCGATCCAGCTTGTCCAGCGTCTCCTGGACCTGGGCCCCCGCCTCCTGATCCTGGGCGATGAGGGCCTGGATGAGCTCCACCGTCTCGCCAAAGGGCAGGGCGTCCCCCCGGGCCTGCTCCAGCCGGGGGGCCAGCGGGCTGTCCCCGTCCGCCGCCACGCCGCCGATGTACTGCCGCACGCTGGCCCGGGCCTCGTCGCAGGCCCGCTGCCGCTGTCCGGCCTCCTCCTTCAGCCGCTCCTGGAGCCGCTGGTAGTACTCCGTTTTGAAGATCCGCCGGAAGATCTCCTGCCGGCTTCTGGTGTCCGCCACCAGCAGCTTGAGAAAATCCCCCTGGGCGATCATGGTGATCTGGGCGAACTGGCCCCGGTCCAGGCCGGTGATCCCGATGATCTCCCGGGTCACCTCCCTGGATTTCGTCACCACCCGCCCGTCCGGGAACAGCAGCTCCGCGTCCGCCTTCTGGAGGACGGTGCCGCCCCCCCGTCTGGCGGGGCGCTCATAGTCGGGGCTGCGCCGGACGGTGTAGGTCTTGTCCCCGTAGGCGAACACCAGCTCCACCTGGGTGGGGGTGTCCGCCGCGGCGTACTTGGAGCGCAGCATGGACGCGTCCCGGCGGTCGCCGCTGGGCTCGCCGTAGAGGGCGTAGGCGATGGCGTCAAAGAGGGTGGTCTTGCCCGCCCCCGTGTCCCCGGTGATCAGGTACAGGCCCTGCCGGCCCAGCCGGTCCAGGTCCAGCTCCACCCGCCCGGCGTAGGGGCCGAAGGCGGATACGGTCAGCTTCAACGGCCTCATCGCTCACCCTCCCAGATCTCCTCAATGAGCCCCTGGGCAAAGGCCCGCTGGGCCTCCCCCATGGGCTGTCCGTTCTGTGCCGCGTAAAATTCGTCCAGCAGCTCCAGGGGGGACTTGCGCCGGACGTCCTCCGCCGCCCCCGGCCCGTCCCCTGTCCGGGTGCGGGTGTTGTCGTAGTCCAGCCCCAGCAGCCAGGGGTAGAACAGCCGCAGCTTGTTCATGGCGTCGGGCACGTCCTCCTCGTCGGTGAGGGTGAGGTGGACGTAGCAGTCCCGCAGGCCCGCGCCGCCGTAAAAATCCCGGCGGGTCAGCTGGTCGTAGCTCCCCCGCAGCCGTTTCAGATCCCGCAGGGGGGTGAGGGGGACCGTCCGCAGGGACACCTCCCCCTTCCGGCCCAGCTCCACCACGGTGGCGGATTTTGTCTGATCCGCCTCGGATATGGAGTACTTCAGCGGGGCGCCGCAGTAGCGCACCGTCTCCCGCCCCACCCACTGGGGGCTGTGGAGGTGGCCCAGGGCCACGTAGTCAAAGGGGTCGAACACCGACGCGTCCACGTTGTCCAGCCCGCCCACCGACACGTCCTCCGACTGGCTCCGCTGGCCCCCCGTCACGAACTGGTGGGCGGCCAGCACGTTCCGGGCGGCGGGATCCACCCCCATGGCCTCGATGGCGGCGGACAGGGCGGCGGTGTAGTCCGGGATCTCCCGGTCCTCAAAAAAGCGGCGGACGTGGGCGGGCTTCACGAAGGGCAGCAGGTAGAGGTTCACCGGGCCGTACCCGTCCGTGAGCACCACCGGGGCCGCTGTCCCGTCGTACACCGGGGCCAGGTGGACGCCGCTGGCCTCCATAAGCCGCCCGCCGAAGGCCGTCCGCTCCGGGGAGTCGTGGTTGCCGCTGATGACGAACACCCGCGTCCCCCGCCGGGACAGCTCCACCAGAAAGCCGTCCAGCAGGGTCACCGCCTCGGCGGAGGGGACGGACTTGTCGTACACGTCCCCGGCGATCAGCACCCCGTCCGGGCGCTCCCCGTCCACCAGCTTGAGGATCTCCCCCAAGATGTGCCGCTGATCCTCCATCAGGGAGAAGTCCCCCAGCCGCTTGCCCAGGTGCAGGTCGGACAGATGGATGAGCTTCATAGCGCCGCCCCCGTTTCAACATAAAATCATGGGTGAAATTTCACCCGGCCTGTGCTATACTGTCACCGGGCGGGGCCCGCGCCCGTCCGCACAGCAGCAGTTACAACTGGAAAGGAGTATCCCTATGGCCAAAAATACCACCAAAGCCTACCGGAACCAGATCCTGTATTCCGTCTTTGTCCGCAACCACACCCGGGAGGGCACCTTCGAGGGGGTGCGCCGGGACCTGAAGCGCATCAAAGCCCTGGGCACGGACATCGTCTGGCTCATGCCCATCCACCCCATCGGGGAGAAATGCCGCAAGGGGACGCTGGGCAGCCCCTACGCCATCCGGGACTACCGGGCCGTCAACCCGGAGTACGGCGCCCTGGAGGACTTCCAGCGCCTGGTGGACGACATCCACGCCCTGGGCATGAAGTGTATCATCGATGTGGTCTATAACCACACCTCCCCCGACTCCTGGCTGGCGGAGCACCATCCGGAGTGGTTCTACCATAAGCCGGACGGCAGCTTCGGCAACCGGGTGGGGGACTGGTGGGACGTGATCGACCTGGATTACTCCCACCCCGGCCTGTGGGACTACCAGATCGAGACCTTGAAATACTGGGCCTCCATGGTGGACGGCTTCCGCTGCGACGTGGCCCCCCTGGTGCCCCTGGACTTCTGGCTCAGGGCCCGGGCGGAGGTGGAAACGGTGCGCCCCGGCTGCTTCTGGCTGGCGGAGTCTGTGGAGCCGGAATTTGTCCAGGGGGGGCGGGCCGGCGGTCTGGACGTGCTGTCCGACTCCGAGTGCTTCCAGGCCTTTGACGCCTGCTATGACTACGATATCTTCCACGACCTCCACAAGTACCTCAAGGGCGAAGTCCCCCTGTCCTTCTACGCCGACCGGATCAACCGCCAGGAGGTCATATACCCCGACAACTATGTGAAGCTGCGCTTCCTGGAGAACCACGACCAGGCCCGGGCCGCCTTTGTCATCCCGGAGGGGCTTTCCCTGCTGAACTGGACGGCCTTCCTCTACTTCCAAAAGGGCCTTACCATGCTGTACGCCGGACAGGAGGCGGAGTGCGGCCACCGCCCCAGCCTGTTCGACAAGGACGACATCGCCTGGAACCTCAACGAGGGCGTGACCCGCCTTCTGCAAACCCTGGCCAGGCTGAAGCGGAACCCCATCCTCACCGACAGCCGCTACGAGGTGAAGGCCCTGCCCCGGGACATCCTGCTGGCGGAGCACCGGAAGGACGGCCGCCGCCTCACCGGCCTGTTCACCATGCGGGGCGAGCCCTCCCTGGTGCCGGTGGACGCGCCCGACGGCCTCTACCCCAACCTGTTGGACGACAGCTGTCGTCCAATCGAGGTCTACGGCGGCATGGTCAGGCTGAGGAGCGCGCCCATCATCTTCGAGTGGCCGGCTGAGTCAGTTTAAGGAGGACGGCCCGAACCCGTGGGGCAGCAGCTCCTTCAGGGGCAGGGTGACAAACTGGTGATCCCCCCGGGCCACCAGCACCGTGAGATCAGGGGCGAACTCATAGAGCATCTGCCGGCAGGCCCCGCAGGGCCAGCAGTAGTCCCCGCCGTTCCCCACCACGGCCAGCCGGACGAAATCGTCCCGGCGCCCCTCGCTCACCGCCTTCACCAGGGCGGTGCGCTCCGCGCAGATGGTGGAGCCGTAGGCGGCGTTTTCCACATTGCAGCCGGTGAACACCGTCCCGTCGGCGCACAGCAGGGCCGCCCCCACCGGGAATTTGGAGTAGGGCACATAGGCGCGGTCAAGCATGGTGAAGGCCAGCTCCACCAGGGCCTGGTCTGTCATAGTGAAAACTCCTTCCTTATTATATAATGTAGTAAGGGAATGGGGCGCGGACGGGGCACGCGTTCCGCTGCCGCCCGCGCCCCCATTATATCAGATTTTTCCGCCCAGGGGAAGGGCCGGCGGGAAATCACCGCCCTTTCCTCCGCTTGTTCAAGGCTTGTTCAAATTTTTTCTGTTGCAATCCGTGTCGGTTTCTGTTATACTGTTATCTGCTTAACGCCGTGGGGCGGATTTTCTCCGGGGCGTCTGCACAGACTAATACCGACGGGGCCGGACGGGACAAGGATCCGGCGCGACTGAAGATAAAGGACGGATGAGAATGTTTGATAAGGGAAAACGGGAACAGCGTCACGACAAGGAGGACGCCGCGTTTAACAGAATGCTCCTCTGGCTGGCGGGGGCCGTGGTGGTGGAATTGCTCCTCCTGCTGATCAAAAACGCCTATGTCAATATGATGCTGGGCGTTGGGCTGGCAACCGCGCTGATGTACTTCTTCCAGGTGTTCTCCATCGCGGGCGGGGTGCTGACCGCGGCCGGAATCGTCTGGGCGGTGCTGTGGCACAGGCAGGGGAAGCGGGTGGTTCTGCCCTGCGCCCTGACGGCGGCAGCGGCGGGCCTTTGGGTGCTGTCTCTGCTTACCTTCCTGCTGTTCGACATGGGGCTGAATATCATGATGCTCCTGCCCGCCGTGGCGGCGGTGCTGATCGTGATCTTCTTCCTGTATCAGCGGGTGTTCTTCCTCAACGCCCTGCTGTGCGCAGGGGGCCTGCTGGCCCTGTGGCTGCACCGGCAGTATTACGCCGACCACCCCGCCGCGGTTACGGCGATGTTCATCGCGGGCTTTGCGGCCCTGGCGGCGGTCCTGGCGCTGACCTTCGTGCTGCGCGGCCGGGACGGCAAGCTGGGCGATGTGCGGGTGATGCCCGCGGGCACCAGCTACGCCATCACCTGGATCACCTGCGGGGTGACCGCCCTGACCATGGCCCTGACCCTGGCGCTGGGCGTTTCGGCGGGCCTGTACCTGCTGTTTGCCCTGATGGGCTGGGTGTTCATCCAGGCGGTGTTCTTTACCGTGAGGCTGATGTGACAGAGAGATCAAAAGCGGCGGCGTCCGGGAGGACGCCGCCGCTCTTTGCCGCACTCAAGTCATGTTCAGCGGTTCCCCCAGCTTCTCCGCCACGTCCCGCCTGATATCATAATCCCCGCCGGGGGAGAGCCCCCTTTTTCTTCAATGATGGTGCCCGTGCCCGAAGATCAGCAGCACCCCCAGGGCAAAGCCCAACACCGTGGCCAGAATGGCCCACTTGAACTTCCACTGGAGCGCCGCCTCCGGCAGCAGCTCAAAGAACACCACGTACAGCATGGCGCCCCCCGCCAGGGCCAGCGCCGCCGCCAGGGCCGCCGGGGCCTGGTTCCCGATGAAGTACCCCGCCAGCGCCCCTGCCACCGTGGGCAGGCCGGACAGTGCCGCCACGGCGATGGCGCTGAGGGTTTTCGACCCGTCGTGGAGCAGGGGGACGGCGATACTCATGCCCTCCGGCAGGTTGTGCAGGCCGATGGTGACGGCGGCCAGCACGCTGGCCAGGC
>CASTQR010000073.1 GCA_949451265.1 uncultured Eubacteriales bacterium
ACCCTGCTGGCCCTGGCCACCGGGCGGCGTCTGCCCGCCCCCTCCCCCCTGGCCTTTGACGAGGGGGACGCCAAGGGGCGCATCAAGCACGTGCTGGGCTACCGCCGCCCCGCCCTGTGGGTGATCGTGGTCAGCGTGATCGCGGCGGTGCTGGCGGCGGTGTGCCTGCTCACCGACCCGGTGGCGGCCCGGAACAACCCGGAACCCAGCCCCGGCACGACCCAGAGCCCGGAGCCCTCCCCCGGCGCGACCCAGCCCCCGGTCAACCTGGCGGACACCCTGCTGGACCCGTGGATGAAGGAGGTACTGGACGGGGAGCGGCAGTTCATCTCCGCCTACTCCCACTATGCCGAGGGCGACGGCCGAACCTACAGCATCCACGACCTGAGAACCTTCTACTATGGGGACAACCAGTTCCCCGACGCCGTGGTAGAGCTGGACCGGGTGGCCATTCTCGACCTGGACCGGGACGGGATCAAGGAGATGGTGCTCTGGCCCAAGGGCGAGGAGGATTATCTTTACAGTGTGGTGGGCTATGTGATCCTCCGCCGCCAGGGGGATGAGATCTACGCCTATAACCCCGTCTACCGCGCCTTTGGCAATTTGAAGTCGGACGGCACCTTTGATTGGAGCGGCAGTGCGTTTAATTGGGGCATTGGCTCTGCCCTGTTTACTGAAAACGGCTTTGAAGTCAAAAATATAACTTGGTGTGAAATTCACAGCGAAACCGACGAACGTTATTTCGTGGACGGCGCCAAGGCCACCCGGGAGGAATTTGAGGCCGCCACGGGCTGGGGCCCGCAGAACCGGAAGCCCAAAGCGGCCTGGTTCACCTATGAGGACGGCAGGCTCGCGCCCTATCTCCCCGCCGGGGCGGCGCTGCTGGCGGAGGCCAGCCCCGACACCGAGGCCGGAGCCGCCAGACTGTGGCAGGGCGGGGGCGGGCTTCCCTGGCTGGAGTGGAACGGCGCGGCCTACCTGCTGGGTTCCACCGTCACCGCCGATCAGTTCCCCGCCCTGTTTGTCCGGGACTTCGACGGCGACGGGCAGAACGAGCTGGCGCTCCAGTGGATGAATGCCGGCTTCGCCCGGTACGAGGTGTACGAGTGGAACAACGGGGCGCTCACCTACGCCGATGCCTTTGACACCCAGGATGATCTCCTGCTGCGCTTCAACCAAAACAACGTGGCGGCTTACAGTAAGGACGGTCGGATGATGGCCGTCACCTATTCCCACAACGAGGGCGACCCGGACAGCGAGGACTTCGACCGCCGCTACATTACGGGAAGCTGTGTTCTCCCGGAGGACTTCTTCAACGGCTACGAACATATCCGGGATGGCCGCGCCTATGTTTACGCCTGCGACTTCCGCCGGATCAGCTTTAACCCGGACAATTCCATCCGCTTTGAACTGCTGTTCTGTCCGGCGGATGAGACCATGAAGGATCTGGTTCGGGTGGTTCCGCCCTACGAACCGGCGGATGAGCACTGCATGATGGGTCATACTGTGGGCACCGCCGCCTTCACCCTCAGCTACGACGGGGCGAACTGGGTTCTGCAAGCGCCGGATCAGCTGGACATGGGCGTGAAGGAGGAGCCCACCCCCATCGACATCGCCTCCGCCGCCCCGCTGAGCGCCCCGGTCACCGACCTGATGGGCGGCCTCCCGAACGATCCGGAGGAATGGTACAAGGTGGCGGAGCTGCCCGACGACATGATCTGGGTGTTCTCCCGGAACTACGGCGCAGAGACCCTGATCCGCTGGGACGGGAACTTCTACAAGACGTTCAACCGCACCGCCCACACCGCCCGGGCCATCCCGCCCCTGCTGAAAAAGCTGGGCGGGGCGGACACCTACGGCCCCCTGGCCATCATCAGCAACGTGGGCAGCGGCACCGGCGTGTCCCTGTATGAGCTGGCGGTGTATGACCTGGATTCCTCCGACGCGGTCAGTTACGTCCACGACTGGAGGCCCCTGGTAGACGAGTTTAACGCCAAGCGCGCCTTCCAGTACGACAAGGACACTCAGACCGTCACCTGCACCTACGCGGGCCAGACGGCGGAGCTGATCATCGACGGCGACGAGGAAATGTTCCGCATGATCGAGGAGGACGGCGTCAGTGTCCGGGTCACCGGCGAGGTCGTCACTTACTGGTTCAACGATGACGGCACCATGGAAATCGAGTTCCCCGTGGAGGCGTTCATCGGCGGTCAAGTGGTCGGCGCCCCGCTGGTGTGGCCCTGGTTCCTGCGCTGGACGATCCGCTTTAACGGCAGCGGGTTTGACACCGTGCCCGGAAGCTGCGAGCTGTTCACCTACGCGGGCCAATAAACATCAACCGCCCCGCCCGGTTTCCTCCGGGCGGGGCGGTTTTTCGCCAAGCCAGCAAAAAAGCCGCCGCTACTGCGGCAGCTTTTTTCGATCCTCGCAGGCGTCACTTCTCGGCGGAGGCGGTAACCTCCCGGCCATTGTAGCTCATGCAGTTCTTGCAGACGCGGTGGGGCAGGGTCACAGTACCACACTTGGGGCAGGTGTTGATACCGGGGGTCTCCAGCTTCCACACGGAGCTGCGGCGCTTGTTCCTGCGCTGCTTGGATACCTTACTTTTCGGGACGGCCATTTTGACACCTCCTTATATCGCCAATGTCCATCGGGACATACAGCATACTTACGCGTTATCCTCCTGCTTCTCCAGGAGCTGGGCCAGCTTGGCCAGCCGGGGGTCGATCTCCTTTTTGCACCGGCAGGGCTCACGGTTCAGATCCGCGCCGCAGCCGGGGCACAGCCCCCTGCAATCCTCAGAGCACAGGTTTTTCGTGTCCATTTCGAGGAGGAACACCTCGGTCATCAGCCCGTCCAGATCCAGCTCCCCGCTCTTGTCCAGCAGGACGATGTCGTCGCTCTCCCCGTTGGCCAGCTCGAAGGCCAGCAGGGTCTCGTACTCCACCGTTTTCTCCCGCTCGAAGGGCTGGGCGCAGCGGTCGCACACCAGGGACAGCAGGCCGCTCAGCGTGGCGCTGAGGGTCAGGGCCCCGGCCATGTTGCGCACCTTCCCGGCGATGCGGATTCCGTGGGTGAAGGGCCGCCCGCCGTTCCACTCCTCC
The DNA here is from genome assembly GCA_949451265.1 of uncultured Eubacteriales bacterium. Next base: position 3,105 of record CASTQR010000073.1, read on the forward strand.
TGGGACAGATCCAGCACGTAGTCAAAGGGCAGAACCGCGCCCGGTTCCCGGGCCAGGCGTTCCAAATTCAGCTTCATGATCCACCTCGCATAATGGCACGACTGCTATTATACTAAAGAGTGCAGGAATTGTCAAATCATTTCCCGCTTTTTTCTCCGAAATTTTTCTTCGGGCCCGCGCCGCCGGCTGGACTACAGCTGTAAACCAGCCCTCACCCCAGCGCCAGCCGCCGGAAGGCCCCTACCGTGGGCCCCAGCAGCTCGTCCGGGTACTGGTAGTCCCGGGTGTGGAGGGCGGGGCACCCTTCCCCCGCCCCGATGCCGAAGAAGGCCCCCGGACAGCGGCGCAGATAGTGCCCAAAGTCCTCGCTCCACCGCATGGGGGCGGGCAGCAGCTCCCCGCCGCACTGTTCCAGCACTTGCTTCGCGCATTCCGGGTCGTTCACCGTGGCTGGGAACACGTCCTGCACCCCATGGCGGAAGCCCAGGCCGTACTCCCCCGCCAGCCCCGCCGACAGCCGGAGGATGTCCCCATAGAGCCGTTCCAGATCCCCGTCCGCCTCCGCCCGGAGGGTGAGCCACACCTCCCCACAAGCGGCGGCGGTGCCGAAGGCCCGCTCTCCCAGCTCCGCCCCGATGACCGTGCACAGGGTCAGGCCGCCGTACCGCTCCGCCCGGGCCAGCTCCGGCAGGGCGCACAGCAGCCGTCCCACCGCAGTGGCCGGGGACAGGCCGTCCTCCGGGTAGGCGGCGTGGGCGGGCCGCCCCTCGAAGGCCAGCATCACTCCCCGGGAGGCGCAGGCGAACGTCCCAGGCCGGGTGAACACCCGCCCCAGGGGATAGCCCGGCAGGTTGTGGGCCCCGTAGATCTCCGCCACCCGCTCCCGGTCAAACAGCTCCAGGCAGCCGGGGGCCCCGGCCCCGGTCTCCTCGGCGGGCTGGAACAGGAAAAACACGTCCCGATCCAGCGCCTCCCCCTCCAGGGACAGCGCCGCACCGCACAGGGCGGCGGCGTGGCCGTCATGGCCGCACAGGTGGGCCGCGCCCCCGCCAGGGAGGGCCAGGGCGTCGTAGTCCGCCCGGAGGGCGATGGGGGGCTTTGTCCCCTCCGGCTCCCGGCGGGCGGCGTAGAAGCCCTCCCCGCAGGGGTGGAGCTCCAGCCCCGTCCGGGCGCGGAGGAAGTCCATCAGCAGGGCCTTGGTTTTCGCCTCCTGCCCCGATACCTCCGGGCAGCCGTGCAGCGCCCGCCGCAGGGCGCGGATCTCGTCCAGCTCCATCTTGCCTCTCCCCTTCCGCCCCGGCCCGCTTTTGGACGCCGGGGACTTTGATCCCGTCAATTATAATACAGGCCGTCCGCCGAGGCAAGCCCGCCCCTTAATTTCCCGGGAAATGCGCCGAATGAATCAATAAGAATCCAAAGCGAGGAGGAGCGACTATGCGGGAGATCAGCGCCGGGGCGGTAACGGATGCGGTGGCACGGCTGTGTATCCGGGCCAACACCTGCCTGCCCCAGGACGTAAAGGACGGCATTGCCGCCGCCCGGGCCGCGGAGGACTGGCCCCCGGCCCAGGAGATCCTGGATCGGATCATCGAAAACGGGGCCATTGGCGGCGGTATGCCCATCTGCCAGGACACGGGGATGGCCTGCGTCTTTTTAGAGGTGGGACAGGACGTCCACATCAACGGGAACCTGGCCCAGGCGGTGGGCAAGGGGGTGCGCCGGGGGTACGCCGAGGGATATCTCCGCAAGTCCGTGGTGTCCGACCCGCTGGAGCGGGTGAACTCCGGGGACAATACCCCCGCCATGCTGTACACCGAGCTCGTCCCCGGCGACAAGCTCACGATTACCGTGGCCCCCAAGGGCTTCGGCAGCGAGAACATGAGCCGCATCGCCATGCTGAAGCCCTCCGACGGGGTGGAGGGGGTCAAGGACTTCATCGTGGACACGGTGGAGCAGGCGGGCCCCAATCCCTGCCCCCCTGTCGTGGTGGGGGTGGGCATCGGCGGCACCTTCGACAAGTGCGCCCTGCTGGCGAAAAAGGCCCTGCTGCGGGAGCTGGGGGCCCCCTCCCCCCTGCCCTTCTACGCCGCCCTGGAGCGGGAGCTGCTGGACAAAATCAACGCCTTGGGCATCGGCCCCCAGGGCTTCGGCGGGCGCACCACCGCCTTAGCCGTCCACATTGAGACCATGCCCACCCACATCGCGGGCCTGCCCTGCGCGGTGAACATCAACTGCCACGTGGCCCGCCACGCAACGGAGGTGCTGTGAGATGGCGAAGCTGATAACGGCCCCCCTGGACAGGGAAACAGCCCACGGCCTGCGGGCCGGGGACAGTGTGCTGCTGTCCGGCACCGTCTACACCGCCCGGGACGCGGCCCACAAGCGCCTGTGTGAGCTGGCGGCGAAGGGCGGGCCCATGCCCTTCCCCATGGAGGGCTGCGTGATCTACTACGTGGGTCCCACCCCCGCCCGTCCGGGGCAGGTCATCGGCTCCGCCGGGCCCACCACCAGCTACCGGATGGATGCCTACGCCCCCACCCTGCTGCGGCTGGGGGAGCTGGGCATGATCGGCAAGGGCAAGCGGGGCCTGGAAGTGGTCGAGGCCATGAAGGAAACGGGCGCGGTGTACTTTGGAGCCATCGGCGGGGCGGGGGCCCTGCTGGCCCGGTGCGTCAAGTCGGCGGAGCTGGTGTGCTACGAGGATCTGGGGGCGGAGGCCGTCCGGCGGCTGGAGGTGGAGAACCTGCCGCTGACGGTGGTCATCGACTGCCTGGGGAACAACCTGTACGAGACGGGCCGGGCCGCCTACCTGGCCCGGCGGTGACAGACCGGCCGGCCTGGGGGCCGGCCGGTTTTCTGTTGCAATTTTCCGGAAAATACGGTACAATACTTCTTGTAAGCGCCCCCGGAGCGGGGCGCGGAGAAGGAGGGAACCGTTCTATGTTGGAATTCGACCGCACACGGATCAAGCAGACGGCGCGGCAGGCTATGAAGCTCCAGCACCCCCACCCCATGCTGGTCACCTTCGTGTTTTCCGCCATTGCCGGCATCGGCGGGCAGATTATCAGCCGGATTTTAAGCATGGTCACCGGCAGCGCCAGCCTGAACACCCAGTATGCTCAAGCCTTCCTGAAGTACGGGGATCCGGACACCGCCCTCCAGTATGTGCTGATGTCCTTTGGCCCCCAGCGGCTCATCTTCGCCCTGCTGGTGGGCGGCGGGCTGGCCTCCCTGCTGGTGGCCCTGTGGCAGGGACTGCTGCGGGTGGGCTACCGCGGCTTCTGCCTGGATATGGCCCTGGGGCGGCAGCCCCAGACCGGGGCGCTGTTCCGGGCGTTCCCCCAGGCGGGCCCGGTGCTGGTCACCCAGCTGCTGGCCTTCCTGTTCCGCTTCCTGTGGGGGATTCCGCTGGGCGTGGGGGCCTTTGTGCTGATCTTTGTCGTTGTGCTGGTGTTTCACAGCCTGCCCGCCCTGGTGGTGCTGGGGGTCCTGTGCGCGTACGCCGCCCTGCTGCTGGGGATGATGTGGGTGACCCTGCGGTATGAGCTGGTGGACTTCCTCATGGCCGACCAGGGCCTCACCGGCATGGACGCCATCCGGGAGAGCAAGCGGCTCATGCAGGGGAACTACGGGAAGCTGTTCACCCTGAAGCTGTCCTTCCTCGGCTGGTATCTGCTGGAACTCGGCGTACTGGTGGCGTTTGCCATCGTGGGTGTGCTGATGTTCGGCCCCCAGCTGGCGGCCGCCATGGATTCCGCCGAGGCGCTGGCGGCGCTGCTGGTGTCCATGGCCGGCTTTGTGGGCCTGTTCGCCCTGGCCGGCATCGCCATCAGCGTGTTCAACCTGTGGCTCACCCCGTACATTACCGGATCGGAGGGCCTGTTCTATGCCTGGACCCAGGGCATTGACGGCACCCGGCCCACCTTCGGCGGCGGGGACGGCGGCTGGGGCCAGCCCGCCCCGCCCCGGCAGAACACCACCTACACCTGGAACCCCACCCCCGGCCAGACTTCGGGCACGGGCATCGGCCCCGGCCCACGGGACGGCAGGGACACGCCCAAGCCTCCCAAGTCCCCCAAGGACGACCCCTGGGACTGACCCATAGACAAGCGGCGGGGACGGACTTCCGCCCCCGCCCTTCCATATTCAAAAGGAGTGATAGCCATGGACAAGCTGCAAATGAAAACCCCCCTGGTGGAGATGGACGGGGACGAGATGACCCGCATCCTCTGGCAGCAGATCAAGGAGGAGCTGCTGGAGCCCTACATCGATCTGAAAACGGAGTACTACGACCTGGGCCTGCCCGAGCGGGAGCGCACCAAGGACCAGGTGACCATCGACGCGGCGGAGGCCAACAAGAAGTACGGCGTGGCGGTGAAGTGCGCCACCATCACCCCCAACGCCCAGCGGGTGGAGGAATACAAGCTGTCCCAGATGTGGAAGTCCCCCAACGGCACCATCCGGGCCAT
>CASTQR010000074.1 GCA_949451265.1 uncultured Eubacteriales bacterium
TACATCTTCCGGGAGGGGCGGCGGCTGGAGGCCCTGTCCGGCAAGCTGATGGAGCTCATCGTGCTGGACCGCCGGGACTTCCCCCTGCGGGCCGCCGCCATGGGGGCCTTCCTGGAGCGGACGGGGAACGCCCTGCGCCCTGCCCTGGAGGGAGCGGGCATCCGCTTCACCGTGGAGGCGGAGGAGGCCCCCGTCTACCTCGAACCGGATCTCATGGAGGCGGTGTGTCTGAACCTGCTGGACAACGCCCGGAAGGCCACCCCGGAAGGGGGGACAGTCACCCTCACCGGGCGGGCGGAGGGAGAGGGCGGCTACCTGATCCGGGTGTCTGACACGGGCCGGGGCATCCCGGCGGACGAGCTGGCCCGGATCACCGAGCCGTTCTACATGGTGGACAAATCCCGGGCGCGGGCCCAGGGGGGCGCGGGGCTGGGGCTGGCCCTGTGCGTCCGGATCGTGGACTTGCACGGCGGGACGCTGGACTTTGAGAGTACGCCGGGGGAGGGCACCACGGCAAGCATCCGCTTGAAGGGAGGGGGCATCGTATGAGGCGGCTGAAAAAATGGCTGCTCCCGGCGCTGACCTGTTTGATTGTGGCGGGGGCGGCGGTGCTGCCGCCCTACCTCTCCCGGCTGGGGGATCAGCGGCTGTTCGGGCAGATTCACACGGAGGAGCTGGCGGCGGACAGCTTCCCCGTCCGGGAGCCCCTGACCTTCAGGGAGCGCCTGGCCCTCTACGCCGGGCAGTACGACTCCGCCCATCCCGTCCTGTCCTTCCGGGACAACGGCTATTTTGAGGAGCCGAAAGACAAAGAACTGGTGGAGGCGGCCATGAAGCAGCTCATGGAGGCGGGGATCGTCTCGGACTGGGTATTCCGGGAGACGGCTTTTGACGATGTGGCGGCCGCCCGGCTTCTGCTCTGGGACCCGGCGGGGGAGGGCGTCCAGGAGCCCTCCGCCTATTGGGACGTGGAGTGGAATTACCACTCCGACAAGCGCCGACAGGCGTCCGTTTCCCTTGTTCTGGACGCGGAAACCGGCCTGCCCATCCACCTGTACATTGGCGACACCAATATGTCCCAATGGCTGCCCTATGACACGGACGCCCTGGGCGCCTGGGCGGGGCGGTTTCTGGCCCTGCTGGGGCTGGAGTTCCGGGAGGTGGAGTCGGCGTACCCCATGTTCGACCCCAGCCTGAACCTGCGCTATGCCGTGGCGGAGAGCCCCGTGCACTTCCTCGTCTCCCGCGGCCCCACCTCGCTGACCATCCAGCCGGAGCTTGAGGATCGCTGGGCGGACTGGAGCAATCCCGCCGATGGCTGAAAAGACGGCACTTTGATGCAAAAACCACGGGGTTTCGACGGCGGAAGGTGATACACTGAAAGCAGAACCGACACAAAGGAGATGCTTCTGATGAGAACCGCCGTCCGCTGTCGCACCTCGCCCCTGCCGATGCTGCTGTTTTTGGCCCTGCTGCTGTTCTCCGCGGGGCTGGCGGCGGGGTGGGCCGGGGCGTCCGTGGCCCAGTCCCTGGCCCGGAGGGATTTGGGCGCGCCCAACCCCAGGCCCGCCCCTGCCCCCGCCCAGACCGCCGCGCCGGAGCCTTCCCCCACCGCTTCTACCGTCCCCCCGTCGGACAAGCCTTCCCCCGCCGGGGAGGACTGGGCGCTGCTGCTGGTGAACTTTGAGAACCCCTTGCCGGAGGGCTTCACGGCGCCGGAGCTGACCCAGCTCAAAAACGGCCACGCCGTGGACAGCCGGGCCTATCCGGCCCTCCAGCGGATGATGGACGGGGCGCGGGCGGCGGGGCTCCAGCCGGTGATCTGCTCCTCCTGCCGCACGGAGGACACCCAGGAGAGGCTGTTCGCCGCCGAGGTGGAGAACTGGCTGGCCCGGGGCTACATACAGGCGGAGGCGGAGGAACAGGCCGCACAATGGGTGGCCCGCCCCGGCACCAGCGAACACCAGACCGGGCTGGCGGTGGACATCGTGGACCTGTCCTACCAGCTTCTGGACGAGGGGCAGGAGAACACCCCCGTCCAGAAGTGGCTGATGGCCCACTGCGCGGAGTACGGCTTTATCCTGCGCTACCCCACGGACAAAGCGGCCCTCACCGGGGTGGGGTATGAGCCGTGGCATTACCGCTATGTGGGGGAGGCGGCGGCCCGGGCCATCATGGACGGCGGCCTGTGCCTGGAGGAGTATCTTGGGACATAGAACAAATTAAGGCGCGGCCCGGGCGGTTGGAACCGCCTGGGCCGCGCCCTGTTCTCTATGATTAAGATGGGCCAGTGGATTCAGCGCCCCAGCAGCGCCTCCACCTCGCCCCGCTCCGGCATGGAGCGGATGGCCCCCTTCCGGGTGGTGACCAGATAGGCGGCGGTGTTGGCGAAGGAGAGCATTTCGGCCAGGTCCGCCTCCGTCAGCCCGTCCAGGCCGTGTCCCAGCACGAAGTTCAGCACACAGGCGCAGAAGGTGTCCCCCGCCCCGGTAGTCTCGATGGTGCCCCCCAGCTTGCAGGCGGGGACGAATACCTTTTTGTCCCCGTAATAGGAATAGCTCCCGTCCGCCCCGGCGGTGACGTTGAACAGCTTGATGTTGGGGTAACGGCCCCGCAGGAGGGCCGCGCCCTTGTCAAAGTCTGTCTCCCCGGTCATGAATTCCAGCTCGTTGTCCGCGATTTTCAGCACGTCACAGTGGGCAAGACCATAGGAGATCTGCTTCCGGGCGTCCTCCAGGCTGCCCCACAGGGGAGGCCGGAGGTTGGGGTCGAAGGAGATCAGCGCCCCGCCCTGTCTGGCGGCGTCGATGGCCTTACAGGTGGCTTTCCGCACCCCCTCGTGGGTCATGGACAGGGTGCCGAAGTGGAAGATCCGGCTGTTGGCGATGACGTCCAGGGGCAGTTCACCCTCCGTCAGCAGCATATCCGCGCCGGGGCTGCGGTAGAAGGAGAAGTCCCGGTCGCCGTTCTCAAAGGTTTTGACGAAGGCCAGGGTGGTCCGGGCGTCCTTGTCAAAGACTAAGTAGTCCATGCAGATGCCCGCCTCCGCCGCCACGTCACGGAGCAGGTGGCCGAACATATCCTCCCCCACCTTGCCCACGAAGGCGCAGGAGCGGCCCAGCTTTTTCAGCATGGCCAGCACGTTGCAGGGGGCCCCGCCGGGGTTGGCCTCGAACAGGGTGTTCCCCTGGCCGCTCCGCCCGTTCTCCGTGAAGTCGATCAGCAGCTCCCCCAGGGCGGTCACGTCAAACCGGTTCTCACTCATAGCTCAGCTCTCCTTGTCGTCAAAAATGAGGTCGTATTTCTCCACGTCGATGAGCGCCTGCCCGTCCGCCTCAAAGGTGATGGCGTCCGCTTCCTGGGGCGTGTAGATCACCGCGCTGGCCGCCGCCTCGCCGTCGTTGACGAACACCTCCACGCTGAACCGGTCCAGGATCACCCGGAGCTTCAGCTCGTCCTGCCCCGGAGGCACCAGGAAGGAGCGGGTGTGGACGATGTCCCGGGGCAGGCCGCTGCGGCAGCGGTCGATTTTCAGGGTGCGCTCGTCCGGCTTGTAGCGGAGGATGGTGTCGTGCCGCCCGTCCTTGGCCACGTGGAGCCGGAACCAGCGGTAGGAGCCCTCTCCCATGGGCCTGACGGTGACGGTCATGTCCAGCACCCGGCCCTGGATGCCGGGGAGGTTGGCCTCCCCGCTGATCAGGATGTGGTGGTGGATCATCGGATTGCGCCGGTACTGCTCCAGCTCCCGGACGGGAACCTGGCAAAGCCGCCCGTTCCGGACGGACAGCTCCCGGGGCAGGGTCATCTGCCCGAACCAGCGGCAGTGGAAGGGCTTGCCGCCCACGGTGTCCCAGTTCTGCATCCAGGCGATCAGGATCCGCCGGCCATCGGGGGCCTCCAGCGTCTGGGGGGCGTAGAAGTCCAGGCCGTAGTCGATGGCCTGTACCCGCTCCCGGGTAAAGCCCGTCCCCTCGTCGTAGTGCCCCATCAGGCACAGCGTCCCGTTTCCGGCGTGGAACTCCAGGCCGATGGGGGTCATGTCCTGGGGGCTGGTGAGGAGGATCTGCTTCCCATTCAGCGCAAAGAAGTCCGGGCACTCCCACATCCTGCCGTACTGGTTCCGGCATCGATCCAGGGTGCGGACAAACTCCCACTTGAGGCCGTCTGCGCTCCGGTAGAGCAGGATGGAGCCGCTGCCGTCCTGGGTACGGTTGCCCACCACGGCGTAGTAGGTGTCCCCGTCCTTCCAGAGCTTGGGATCCCGGAAGTCGATGGTGCTGCCGCCTTCCGGCAGATCGTCCCCGTCCAGCACCGGGTTGAGCTCATACTTTTCGTAGTCCACCCCATCGCCGATGGCCACGCACTGGGTCTGCACGTCCTCCAGGAAGCCCTCGGCGTTGTGGTGGCGCTGTACGCCGGTATACATCAGCAGCTGCCGCCCGTCGGGCAGCTCCACCGCGCCGCCGGAGAAGCAGCCGGAGGCGTCGTAGGGCTGATCCGGGGCCAGGGCGGCGGGCAGGCGCTCCCAGCGGACGAAATCCCTGGTTTTCAGGTGCCCCCAGTGCATGGGGCCCCACTCGGTGGAATAGGGGTGGTACTGGTAGAACAGGTGGCACTCCCCTTTGTAAAACGAGAACCCGTTGGGGTCGTTCATCCACCCGATGGTGGGGGTGGCGTGGAAGGCGGGGCGTTCGGTGTCGGGGATATGGGGGCCGTACTGGGCCTCAAAGTCCCGTGCCTTTTTCAGTTTCTCACTGGACATGGAATACATCCTCCTTGGCCGCTTCAATTTGCAACCATTATAAGGTGGCGGCGTGGAAATGGCAAGATGGTTTTTTGCGAAAAGGGGCGGCGCGGAGCCGCCCCTTTTTTGGGTAGGTTGTGGTAACGTTTATTCCGCCTCGGCATACCGCTCGTAAGCGCCCTGGTATGCCTCGATCAGCTTATCCATGCCGCACTTCTTGGAGAGGTACTCCTTGTACTCCTCCCACTCGGCATCGTCAGGGCCGCCGTCCCGGAGCCACAGGGCCTCCCGCTCCTTCACGGTGTTCTCAAAGTCGGTGCGGTACAGGTCGATGGTGTCCAGCTCCTCGCTGGTGAATACGCAGTCCACGGGGTAGCGGGTGAAGTCGTCCACGTACTTGAACCAGAAGTTCTCCAGGTCCTCCAGACGCTGGACGGCCCGGTCCTCCATGTGGAACACGTCGGTGTAGTAGTCGGACAGAATCAGCTTGGGACCGGCTACCTCACTGGCGCCCTTCAACTCACCGGCAGTCTTGTTGAACTTCTCCTGAGCCTCCTCATCGGTGATGGAGTTCCACAGGCCGTCCTCACCTTTCTCGGTGAAATACACGCCGATGGGGCCGTACTGGAGCTGCATGACGTGCTCGCCGGTGTACCACTGGTCGTAGAACTTCAGCAGGTTGATGGGGCTTTTGCAGTCGGCGGTGATGGAGAGCTGGCCGGAGTTGACGGCGGAACCGGCGGACTTGATGGTGACGGTGCAGGTGCCGTCCGGCCCCTTCAGCGGGGGCAGGTACACGTAGTCCCCGGAGTAGTCGCCGGTGAGCTCCGCGATCTCCCACCAGGTGGCCACGCCCACGTAGCCCTGGGTGCACTTGGAGATGTACTGGGTGTCGGTCTGGCTGAACACCTCCAGGTCGATGAGGCCCTCCTCGTACCAGTCGTGGTAGTAGGTGACGGCGTTCCGGTAGGCGTCGCTCACGCAGTCGAACACCACCTGTTTGTCCTTGGTGAGCCGCAGATCCATGCACACGTCACTCCAGTTGGTGACGCCGAAGGGAGCGTAGAAGATGTTCTGTCCCCAGCACCACTGGTCGAAGCCGAAGGTCATGGGAATGGTGGTGCCGGGATCGTTGCCGTAGACCTTGTGGGACATATCGTTATCCTTGAATGCCTGGAGGGCGGTTTTCAGCTCCTCCACCGTCTCGGGGACAGGCAGGCCCAACTCGTCCAGCCACTTCTTGTTGATCATGGAGAACTGCTGTATGCTGTGGATGGACAGATCGTCCTCCGCGCCGATGGCCCCGGTGCCCATCATCTCGGCGGCGGGCAGGCCGTAGATGCCGCCGTCGTCCTGGGTGATGGCCGCCCGGATGGCGGGGTTCTCCTCCAGAATTTTGGACAGGTTGGGCATGATCTCCGGGGTGATGTAGGGGGTCAGGTCCAGGAAGGTGCCGCCCCGGCCATACCGGGCCAGGTCGTAGTTGGAGAAGCCCACCGCCTGGAAGGCGTCGGGCAGGTCGCCGCCGGTGATGCGGATGTTCACCTGCTCGCCCAGGGAGTCGCTCATGACCTCCCAGTCGATCTTGACCCCCGCCGCCTCCGCCATCTCGTTGAGGACGGGGTTGTCATCATAGCCGGAGGACAAAGCGGAGATGCCGCTGACCACGTGGAACTCGGTCTGATCGGTGTTCAGGTTGACCTCGCCGTTGTTGACGCTGCCCACCCGGCCCAGGCCGCAGCCGGACAGGGCCCCCGCCAGCAGGGCGGCGCAAAGAGCGCCGGAGACTAATCTTTTCACATTCATATTCACGCGCTCCTTTCTCAGCCCTTCACCGCACCGGCCATAAAGCCCTTCTCAAAATACTTCTGGACGAAGGGGTAGGCGATCAGCATGGGCAGGGCCGCCACGATCATGGAACTGAACTTGATCATCTCTTTCAGCTTGTTCAGCTCGGCGAAGCCGCCCTCCACCATGCCCGCCTGTTCGGTGGAGGCGGCGCTCTTGATCAGGATGCCCCGCAGCACCAGGGGCAGGGGCTGGCCCTTGCCGCCCAGGTAGATCATGGCAGTGAACCAGTCGTTCCAGTAGGCCACCATGGCGAACACCGCCTGCACCGCCAGGATTGGCATAGACAGGGGTATGACCACGCTGATAAAGGTGCGGAATTTGGACGCGCCGTCGATCTCCGCCGCCTCCACCAGGTCGTGGGGGATGCTGTTCTGGAAGTAGTTGCGCACGATGATCATATTGCCCACCCCCACGCCGCCGGGGAGGAACAGGGACCACATGTTCCCGATGAGGCCGGTCTGCTTGACGATGAGGTAGGTGGGGATCATGCCGCCGCCGAAGTACATGGTGAATACGAAGAACAGGCTGAGGAACTTGCGCCCCGGCAGGTCCTTCTGGGCCAGGGGATAGGCGGTGATATACAGCATGATCACGGAGAAGATGGTGCCGATGACGGTATACTTCACGGAGTTGAAGAAGCCAGGCATGATCTTGGGGTCGGCGAACACCGCCTTGTAGCCGTCCAGGGTGAAGCCGCTGGGCAGCAGGAAGGTCTTGCCCGCGTACACGTCGTAGGGGTTGGAGAAGGAGGCGATGACCACATAATACAGCGGGTAGGCCACAATGAGAAGCACGATGGCGCAGATAGCCACCAGGATGATGTCGCTGGTGCGGTCGGAAACGCCCTTTGCCTGTTTGTTCATACGCCCACCCCCTTAGA
>CASTQR010000075.1 GCA_949451265.1 uncultured Eubacteriales bacterium
CTCACCCAGGTGGGGCTGTGCGCGGCGGACTATATCGACCGGGAGGTGGACGCCTCCCTGTCCGGCGGCGAGGTGAAGCGGATTGAGATCGCCACCATCCTGGCCCGGAAGTCCCCGCTGATGATCTTCGACGAGCCGGAGGCGGGCATCGACCTGTGGTCCTTCGCCAAGCTGACGGAGACCTTCCGGTATATCCATGACAAGCGGGAGGCCACCATCCTCATCATCTCCCACCAGGAGCGGATCATCGGCCTGGCGGACGAGATCGTGCTGGTGGCGGACGGCCTGGTGTCCGAACAGGGGCCCAGGGAGGAGATCTTCCCGAAAATTCTGGCCAACACCCAGCCCGGGTGCGCCTTTGTGGGAGAGGAGGGGCAGGCATGAACCACACCGACGCGGAGCTGCTGAAGCAGATCGCCGACATGGACGGCGTGCCCGAGGGGGCCTATAACATCCGCAAGGACGGGGGGCTGGACTCCCGGCGGAGTACCGAGACGATTGAGATCTCCTCCAAGGAGGACAAGCCCGGCATCGACATCCGGATCAAGCCGGGAACCAAGGGGCAGGACGTGCACATCCCGGTGCTGCTGACCCAGAGCGGGCTGAACGACCTGGTTTACAACGACTTCTTCATCGGCGAGGACTGCGACGTGGATATCATCGCCGGGTGCGGCATCCATAACGACGGCTGCGACACCACCCAGCACGACGGCGTGCACACCTTCTATGTGGGCAAGGGCTCCAAGGTGCGCTACACGGAAAAGCACTACGGCGAGGGGGAGGGCACCGGTGAGCGGATCATGAACCCCCACACCATTGTATACCTGGAGGAGGGGGCCTCTATCCAGCTGGAGACGGTGCAGATCAAGGGCGTAGACCACACCAAGCGGTACACGAAAGTAGAGGTGGGGGCGGACGCCGAGGCGGTAGTCACCGAGCGGCTGCTGACCCACGGGGAGCAGTTCGCCGAGAGCAAGATGGATGTGATCCTGAAGGGGGAGGGGGCCCGGACCCAGGTGATCTCCCGGTCCGTGGCCCAGGACAGCTCGGTGCAGGTGTTCTATCCCCAGGTGGAGGGGAACGCCCCCTGCTTCGGTCATGTCCAGTGCGACTCCATCATCATGGGGCAGGCCAAGGTCAGCTCCATCCCCGCCATTGTGGCCAACCACATGGAGGCCCAGCTCATCCACGAGGCGGCCATCGGCAAGATCGCCGGGGATCAGATCTTGAAGCTGATGACCCTGGGCCTCACCGAGGAGGAGGCCGAACAGAAGATTTTGGACGGGTTCCTGCGCTGAGGGCGGGGGGCCGTGGAGGGGCCGCCCTGGGATGTTCCGGGGCGGCCTTGTTCTGTGTCCTGGGGATATGGAAGGGCCGTGGGCTGGGGCTTTTTGGCAGTCTGGCCGCCGAACTTAGGATTACAAGAATATACAAGAAAAAGCGGTATTTACGACTATCGGCTGTCCGCGGCTTTAGAGTAATATAGAGCGAATGAGTTGCGCCGGTAGCTCAGCTGGATAGAGCGTCTGACTACGGATCAGAAGGCCGGGAGTTCGAATCTTCTCCGGCGCGCCATAGCAGGGCATAGAGCCCCGTTGAAAACCCTGCCCGGTGGGCGGGGTTTTTTGCGGGAAAAAATTTGGAGGAGGAGACAGACAATGCGCCATCTGATTGACTTTGGAGATCTGCCCCGGGAGGAATGGGACGAGCTGTACGCCAGGGCGGAGCGGATCATGGACGCGCCGGATCAATTCCTGGATGCCTGCCGGGGAAAGGTGATGGCTTCCCTGTTCTACGAGCCGTCCACCCGCACCAACTTCTCCTTCCAGACCGCCATGCTGCGTCTGGGCGGCACGGTGTTCGGCTTTGCCGACCCCAAGTCCTCCTCCACCGCCAAGGGGGAGAGCCTGAAGGACACCGTGAAAATGGTGGCGGGCTACGCCGACGTGGTGGTGATGCGCACCCCCTGGGAGGGGGCGGCCAAGGCCGCGTCCCTGTACTCCGAGGTGCCGGTGATCAACGCCGGGGACGGCGGGCATATGCACCCCACCCAGACCACCACGGATCTCACCACCATCACCCGGCTGCGGGGCAGCGTGGACGGGCTCAGCGTGGGGCTGTGCGGCGATCTGAAAAACGGGCGCACCGTCCACTCCCTTATCAAGGCGCTGGCGAAGTTTAAGGATATCCGCTTCTTCCTCATCGCGCCGCCGGATCTGGCCATACCCGAGTACCTGCGCCGGTTCATGAAGGAGAACCATATGCCCTTCCTGGAGGTGTCCGGGCTGGATCCCGTCATCCCCCAGCTGGACGTGCTGTACATGACCCGCATTCAGCGGGAGCGCTTCATCGACCCGTTGGAGTACGAGCGGTGTAAGGGGATTTACATTCTCACCCGCTCCAAGCTGGCCAGGGCCAAGGAGGACCTGCTGGTGATGCACCCCCTGCCCCGGGTGGACGAGATCGCCGTGGACGTGGACGATGACCCCAGGGCGGTATATTTTGAACAGGCCCGGTACGGGATGTATTCCCGGATGTCCCTGCTGGCGGATCTGGCCAACCAGCCCCGGATCCAGCCCGGCCCGGTGGAGATCGGACACGGGCCCCTGTGCCGCAACCCCCGGTGCATCACCCAGACGGAGCACTATCTGCCGCCCCTGGTGAAGGAGACGGCGGGGGTGCGGTGCTGCGCCTTCTGCGACGCGCCGCTGGACTGAGTACATAACACGTTAGGAGGGGCCGGCTTGAACCGGAACTACGATAATTTTTTGAACCTCACCCTGAACACCCGGATCAGGGAGCGCCGGGACAGCTGGTACGCCTTTGAGGACACCGTGTTCTACGGCGAGAAGGGGGGCGCCCTGGCGGACGAGGGGGCCATCAACGGGCAGAGGGTGCTGGAGCTCCGGAGAGAGGGGGATGAATCCCCCTCTCTCCGGCCTTTTTTGGCAAAATTTTGACGGAACTGTGATACTGTGCAAATGCTCAGCTGGTTGCGGATGGAAATTTAGCGGAAATATACAATATCAGATGGAAGGAGCGTCCATCTTTTTTGCCCAAATTTGGGTACTATAAAGATGGTCACAATTTGCCCGTGCCGGTGCGCGCAGGCGGCGGGCAAAAATAATAAGTGGAACCACAATAAGGAGGAGCCATGAAAGGTATTTGCGTCAGAAGCGAGATCAATCCGCTGAAAAAGGTGCTGCTGCACCGCCCCGGCAGAGAGCTGCTGAACCTGACCCCCGACACCCTGGGGGAGCTCTTGTTCGATGACATCCCCTTCCTGAAAGTGGCCCAGGAGGAGCACGACGCCTTCGCCCAGATTCTCCGGGACAACGGCACCGAGGTGGTGTACCTGGAGGACCTGATGACCGACGTGCTGAGCCTCAATCCCAAGCTGGTAGAGCCCTTCCTGCGCCAGTGGCTGTACGAGGGCAATATCAAGACCCGCCGCTGGCAGGACAAGTGCCTGGACTACCTGACCAGCCACTTCAAGGGCAAGGCCCTGGTGGAGAAGACCATGGAGGGCATCACCCTGAAGGAGATGGGCGACGCCGCCCGGGTATACTCCCTCCAGGATCTGGTGGCCCCGCCCGACGACCTGGTGGTGCACCCCATGCCCAACCTGTACTTCACCCGCGACCCCTTCGCCAGCGTGGGCACCGGCGTGTTCCTCCACAAGATGTACTCCGTCACCCGCTGCCGTGAGACCATCTACGCCGACTATATCTTCAAGTACCACCCCGACTTCGAGGGGCTGGTCACCCGCTATTATGACCGGGACCTCCACGCCAACATTGAGGGCGGCGACGTGCTGAACCTCACCGAGGACACCCTGGCCATCGGCATCTCCCAGCGCACCTGCCCCGATGCCATCGAGGCGGCGGCCCGGAACCTGTTCTCCGACCCTGAGGCCAAGATCCGCACCGTGTTGGCCTTCGACATCCCCAAGAGCCGCGCCTTCATGCACCTGGACACCGTGTTCACCCAGATCGACGTAAACAAGTACACCGTCCACCCCGCCATCCTGGGCCCGCTCACCGTGTACGAGATCACCCCGGGCAAGGACGATCCCGCGGACCTGCAGATCAAACGGGTGGACTCCGACCTGAAGCACATCCTGGAGAAGTACACTCGCGTGGACGACGTGCAGCTCATCTTCTGCGGCGGCGACGACCTCATCGCGGCGGCCCGGGAGCAGTGGAACGACGGCTCCAACACCCTGTGCATCGCCCCCGGCAAGATTGTGGTCTATCAGCGCAACGATGTGTCCAACGCCATCCTGCGGGACAACGGCCTCACGGTGCTGGAAATGCCCTCCGCCGAACTTTCCCGCGGCCGCGGCGGCCCGCGCTGTATGTCCATGCCCCTGATCCGGGCAGAATAAGGACTGTCCCAACCATCTCAATCTAAATTTAGGAGGAATTTTACCATGGGTATCAACATTCGCGGCAGGAGCTTTCTGACCCTGCTGGACTTCACCCCCGCCGAAATCAACTATATGCTGGACCTCTCCGCCGAGTTCAAGCGCATGAAGAACAACGGCGTGGAGCACAAGTGGCTCACCGGCAAGCAGGTGGTGCTGCTGTTTGAAAAGACCTCCACCCGCACCCGCTGCGCCTTCGAGGTGGGCGCCCGGGACCTGGGCATGGGCGTCACCTTCCTGGACCCCGGCTCCTCCCAGATGGGCAAGAAGGAGTCCCTGGCCGACACCGCCAAGGTGCTGGGCCGGATGTATGACGGCATTGAGTACCGCGGCTTCAAGCAGTCCGTGGTGGAGGATCTGGCCCGCTACTCCGGCGTGCCCGTGTGGAACGGCCTCACCGACGCCTTCCATCCCACCCAGATGCTGGCCGACATCCTCACCGTGAAAGAGGAGTTCGGCGATGTGCGCGGCCGCAAGCTCACCTTCTTCGGCGACGCCCGGAACAACGTGGCCAACTCCCTGATGGTGGTCTGTGCCAAGCTGGGGATGCACTTCTGCGCCTGCGGGCCCAAGGAGCTGATGCCCGCCGCCGACCTGGTGGAGAAGTGCAAGGCCGTGGCCGCCGAGACCGGCGCCACCATCGAGCTCACCGACGACGTGAAGCAGGGCGCCAAGGACTGCGATGTGCTGTACACCGACATCTGGGTGTCCATGGGCGAGCCCGACGACATCTGGGCCGAGCGCATCAAGCTGCTGCGCCCCTACCAGGTGAACAAGGAAGTGATGGCTATGGCCAAGCCCACCGCCATCTTCCTGCACTGCCTGCCCTCCTTCCACGACCGGGAGACCACCATCGGCGAGGACATCTACCAGAAGTTCGATCTGCCCGCCATGGAAGTCACTGACGACGTGTTCCTGGGCAATCAGGCCCGCCAGTTCGACGAGGCGGAGAACCGGATGCACACCATCAAGGCGGTCATGTACGCCACGCTGAAGTAAGGCCATGGGGAAGCGGATTGTTGTGGCCCTGGGCGGAAACGCCCTGGGCAATTCCCCTGAGGAACAGCTGGAGCTGGTGAAAGGCACCGCCAAGCCCATCGTAGATCTGGTGGAAAAGGGCTGCGAGGTCATCATCGGCCACGGCAACGGCCCCCAGGTGGGTATGATTAACCTGGCCATGGAGTTCTCCGCCAACAAGGGCGGGAACACCCCCTATATGCCCTTCCCCGAGTGCGGGGCCATGACCCAGGGCTATATCGGCTACCATCTCCAGCAGGCCATCCAGGACGAGCTGCGCTCACGCGGGATTAAAAAGTCCTGCGCCACCGTGGTGACCCAGGTGGTGGTGGACGAGGCCGACCCCGGCTTCCAGAAGCCCACCAAGCCCGTGGGCAGCTTCTACACCAAGGAGGAGGCCGATGCCATCGCGGCGGAAAAGGGCTTTACCTTCGTGGAGGACGCGGGCCGGGGCTACCGCCGGGTGGTGCCCTCCCCCATCCCCAAGCGGATCGTGGAGCTGGAGGTCATTGACCAGCTGGTGGCGGCGGGAAACATCGTCATCACCGTGGGCGGCGGCGGCATCCCCGTGGTGGAGGACGGCAAGGGCCTGAAGGGCGTGGCCGCCGTCATCGACAAGGACCGGGCCAGCGCCCTGCTGGCCAAGGACGTGAAGGCGGATCAGCTTATCATCCTCACCGCCGTGGATCGGGTGTGCGTCAACTTCAACAAGCCCGACCAGCGGGAGCTGGCCTCCATGACCCTGGCGGAGTGCGAGGAGTATATCGGGCAGGGGCAGTTCGCCCCCGGCAGCATGCTGCCCAAGGTCCAGTCCTGCATGGAGTTCGTGGCAAACAGCGCCAACGGCGGCACCGCCCTCATCACCTCCCTGGCACGGGCGGCCGAGGCGCTGGATGGAAAAACGGGAACGGTGGTTGAAAAGTAAGGAAGATCGTATTATAGTATAAAGGAGAGATTGTCATGGCAGAGAAGAAAAAGAAACGCTCGTTAAATACCTTCCTGATCCTGCTGGCCGTCCTGCTGGTGGTGTCCATCGTCACCTGGATCGCCAACGGGCAGACCTACACCGGCTTCGACGAGGAGACCGGCGAGGCGGTGGAGATGGCGGTGGAGGGCGCGTCCCTCAGCGACATCCTCATGGCTCCCATCGCGGGCTGGCATGACGCCGGGGACGTTATCGGCTTCGTGTTCTGCCTGGGCATTTTCCTGTCCATCCTCAACGCCACCGGGGCCTTGGAAACGGGCATCCACGTGCTGGTGAAAAAGCTGAAGGGCAAGGAACTGGTGCTGGTCTGGATTCTGATGTTCCTCTTCTCCATCGGCGGCACCACCTACGGCATGGGCGAGGAGACCGTGGGCTTCTATATCCTCCTGGCGGCCACCATGGTGGCGGCGGGCTTCGACCCGCTGGTGGGCGCGGCTACCGTCCTGCTGGGCGCGGGCACCGGCGTGCTGGGCTCCACCATCAACCCCTTCGCCACCGGCGCGGCGGTATCCGCCGCGGTTGACGCCGACGTCAATGTGAACATGGGCACCGTCTATATTCTGGCTATCGTGCTCTGGTTCGGCACCTTTATCCTCTCCGGCCTGTTCGTCACCGCCTACGCCAAAAAGGTGAAGTCCGGCAAGGGCTCCATCTTCACCAGCGAGCAGATCAAGGAGTGCACCGAGGCCTACGGCACCTCCACCGAGATCGACGACAACGTGCGGCTCACCGGAAAGCAGAAGGCCGTGCTGATCGTGTTTGCCCTGTCCTTCGTGGTGCAGATTCTGGGCTTCATCCCCTGGGCCGACCTAAATGAGGGAATTTACAATGGCCTGGGCTTCTCCAGCTTCCTCACCGGCAACGGTCTGGGCGATTGGTGGTTCGACGACGCGGCTACCTGGTTCCTGCTGATGGGCTTCGTCATGGGCTTCATCGGCCTGGACGACAAGAAGAAGTTCATGCCCTGCGTGATCAACGGCTTCACCGACATGATCTCCGTCAACCTGGTCAT
>CASTQR010000076.1 GCA_949451265.1 uncultured Eubacteriales bacterium
GGAGAGCAAGTTCTTCAAGGAACAGCGGGCCTTCTTCCGCCAGCGGATGACCACCAGGGCCCTGGGCAAGTGCCACCGCCGCTCCGCCCGGGGGGTGGTGGCCAAGGAGGGCTACCCCTGCCGGGTGCTGGATGTGAGCGCGGGGGGGCTGCTGCTCCTCAGCGGCGAGATCTTTGCCCTGGGGGACCGGCTGGTGATCACCGGGCTGGAGCTCACCCCGTCCATGGAGCCGTTCACCTTCCAGTGCCAGGTGCGCCGGGCCGGGGCGCGGGAGCGGGGGCTGGTGCGGTACGGCTGCCAGTTCGAGGCCCTGCGGCCCAGGGAACAGGACCGGCTCCTGGAGGCCATCTTCACCGTCCAGCGGGAGGAGATCCGGCTGCAAAAGGAACAGGCGGCCCGGTAGGGCCGCCCGTTCTCCGCTGGGATACCCGGTCTATGGAAAACACGCGGCCCCGCCGAAACCGGCGGGGCCGCGCTTTTCTGCGCTTGGGGGCCTGTATTCGGCACTTTGACGGAAGCGGGCGGCTTTCAACAGGACGTTTTGCACCTTTGTGATGGAAAACCGGAAAGTTAAGGGGAAAAATCCACGGAGTATCTGCCAAAACCTCGGAAAAATGGGGGATGAAGATTGTGGAAATCAACCCTTGAAATTGCCGGGGGAAAGGCTATAATAGGGCAAACACCTGGGCGGGGAGGCGCCCAGCGGCCGGGCGTCCGTCCGGGAAAGACAGCATCCGTTTACCCCGCCTTGGAAGGAGGCAATCTCACATGACGAAGGATTTAACCAATGGCAGCCCCATGCGGCTGATTTTGAACTTCACCCTGCCCACCCTGTTCGGCCTGCTGTTCCAGCAGTTCTACAACCTGGTGGACGCCATGATCGTAGGCAAGCTGCTGGGCTCCCAGGCCCTGGGCGCGGTGGGGTCCACCGGCTCTATCAACTTTTTTGTCATCGGCTTCTGCCTGGGCGTGTGCTCCGGCTTCGCCATCCCCGTGGCCCAGAAGATGGGGGCCAAGGACTTCCCCCAGATGCGGCGCTTCGTCGCCAACGCCGCCTACCTCTCCGCCGCCATCGCCCTGGCGCTGACGGCGCTCACCGCCCTGCTCTGCGGCGACATCCTCACCGCCATGGGCACCCCGGACGACCTGTACGCCGGCGCCTACGCCTATATCTTCGTGATCTTCCTGGGCATCCCGGCGGTGTTCCTCTATAACCTGCTGGCCTGCATCATCCGGGCCCTGGGCGACAGCCGGACGCCGGTGTACTTCCTGGCCCTGTCCGCGGGGCTGAACATCGTGCTGGATCTGGCCCTGATCCTGATGTTTGACCTGGGGGTGGCCGGGGCGGCCATCGCCACGGTGGCCTCCCAGGCGGTGTCCGGCATCGCGTGCCTGGCGTATATGGTGCGCCGCTTCCCCATCCTCCACGTGACCAAGGAGGAGCGCCGCCCCGACCTGGACGCCTGTACGACCCTGTGCGCCATGGGCCTGCCCATGGGCTTGCAGTACTCCATCACCGCCATCGGCTCCATTGTGCTCCAGACCTCGGTGAACGCCCTGGGAAGCGTGTACGTCACCGCCGTGGCCACCGGCTCCAAGGTGTACCAGCTCCTGGCCTGCCCCTTTGACGCTATGGGCTCCGCCATGGCCACCTACTGCGGCCAGAACGTGGGCGCGGGCCGGCTGGACCGGCTGCGCCAGGGGGTGCGCTCCTGCTCCCTGCTGGGGCTGGGGTACTCCGTCATCGCCTTTGCCGCCATGCTGTTCCTGGCCCCCCAGGCCGCCATGCTGTTCCTGGACCCCGCCGAGGGCGGGCTGGAGATGCTGGTGGGCCTCACCGCCCGGTATATTGTGGTGCTGACCGCGTTCTTCTTCCCGCTGTCCCTGGTGAACATCCTGCGCTTCTCCATCCAGGGGATGGGCTTCAGCGTCTTTGCCATCCTGGCGGGGGTGCTGGAGATGATCGCCCGGACGGTGGTGGGCTGGTTCTTCGTCCCCGTCGTGGGCTTCACCGCCGCCTGCTTCGCCTCCCCGGCGGCGTGGATCTGCGCGGACCTGTTCCTCCTCCCGGCCTGCTTCGGATGCATTGCCCACCTGCGGCGGCGGCATCCCACGGCGGCGCTGGAAACTATCTCCAAGACTGCCGTAAGCACCCAATAAGAGGCAAAAAGAGGATGGAATATCGCCTTGACAGGGGCGGGGATGGTTGTTAAAATAATAAACAAGTGGACAGCGCGGGAAGTTGGAAGCCTCTCCCGCGCTGTTCTTGCGCCGTCCACTGGGGGGCGGCGAGGAAGAAAATGGCAAGCGGCGGGGCCGCCGGATGGGGGGATTTGGAATGGAAGCGGAACACCAGGAGGAGCTGTGCCGGGTGCTGGCCGACCACGCGGAGCGCTACCCCCTGATGGCCCCCTGCGACGCGGTGAAGCTGATCTTCCAGAACGAGTTCGGCGGGGAGCACCTGATCTGCGAGCCCAGCGCCACCCTGGCGTGGCTCCGGGCGGAGCGGGCCTCCACCCCCGACGACCCCACGGTGCCCCCGGTGGAGGACATCGGCAACGGCATGGTGCGGGTGGCGCTGGCGGCGCTGGAGTTCACCGACAGCGCCCTGCGGGCCCTGAACCGGGATTTCTTCCGCTCAGCCCAGCTCCATGTGGGGCGGCGGAAAACCTTCCTGGAGAAGCTGGACGCCCTGCGGATGCTGGCGGAGAATCGGATCTTCTCCTTCACCCGGCAGGAGCTGGAGCGGTATCTGGACGGCTACGTGAAATCGGGCTGCTGCCCCCTGTCCCACAGCCCCGCCTACCGGACGGCCTACCGGCCCGCCTA
Source organism: uncultured Eubacteriales bacterium (assembly GCA_949451265.1). The sequence goes on from CASTQR010000076.1 coordinate 2,830, forward strand.
CCGGGTGGTGAAGCGGTCCCACTCCCTGGTGGCGCTGGCCTGGGAGCTGGAGCAGCTCCGGGATCGGGGGGGACGGGCCATCGTGGCCATCGACGGGCGGTGCGCCTCGGGCAAGACCTCCCTGGCGGGCTGCCTGGGGGAGCGGCTGGGAGCTCCGGTGGTACATATGGACGACTTTTTCCTCCAGCCCTCCCAGCGCACCAGGGAGCGGCTGGCCAAGCCGGGGGAGAACGTGGATCACGAGCGGTTCCTGGCGGAGGTGCTGGAGCCCCTGTGGGCCGGGCGGGCGGCGGAATACCGGCCCTACTGCTGCCAGACCGGGGAGCTGGGCGGGCCGGTGACGGTGGAGCCCGCGCCGCTGGTGATCGTGGAGGGCTCCTACTCCTGCCATCCGGCCCTGTGGGAGCGCTACGCCCGCCGGGTGTTCCTGTCGGTGGAGCCAGGGGAACAGCTCCGGCGCATCGAGAAGCGGGACGGGGCGGAACAGCTGAAGAACTTCCGGGAGCGGTGGATCCCCATGGAGGAGAAGTATTTCAGCGCCTTCCAGGTGGAGGACCGCTGCGACTACCAGCTGGAGGCGTGAGACGGAAAAAGAGCTTCGGGAGGCCTCCCGAAGCTCTTTTTGCTATGTAGTGGTTACGCCACCGCGGAGAAGGGGGCGGGGCCGTTCCGGCCCTCTTTGGGCTGCTGGCCGGCCTGCTGGCTGTCCGCCGCCTTGGTGACGGTGCGGGTGGTGCCGCCGGACACGTAGGCCTTGCCGCACTCCGGGCAGATGGCGGTGTGGTAGGTGACGGACTGGTTCACCACCTTGCGGCCCTCCTGGCGGGCCTTGGCCTGCTCCCGGACCACGTGTTCGTTCTCATGGCCCCGCACGGCGGAGGCCGCCTGCTCCGGGGCGATGTTGGTGGGGGTCTTGAAGGACACGCCGGGGTCGTCCGAGCCGTCCTGGTACTTGCGCTCCTTGCAGGTCTGGCACTCGCCCTCCTCCATGACCTCCTGGGCGCTCTTGGCCCCTTCGGCCTCGGGGTTCTCCACGCCGGGCAGGGGGTTGGACTTCTGGCCGGGGAGCTGGGGGGCATTGGCGTCCTGTCCCTGGGCCTGGCCTGCGGCCTGGGCGGCGCTGGGGCCGCCGGGCTGCTGGATGCGCATCCGCACGGCCATGGCGGAGGGGTCGGAATTGTAGCGCAGCAGGGCGGAGGCGGCGGGGTCGTCGTCAGCGGCGGCCACCGGGCGGGCCGGGGTGACGGGCTGGACGGGGGACTCGGGCTGGGCGGCCTTCCGCGGGCCCCACTGGGGGGCGGTGCGCTGAGCGGACTGGGCTTTATCGAGGCCCTGGGCCAGGGCTGTCCGGCTGGCGTAGGCCGCGCCGTAGGCGGCGTAGCTGCCGTAGGGGGAAATGGTGTTCAACATGGCGATCACCTCTCAAGGATGGGCATAATGCCGTTACCGTTATTATATACGGGAAGCGGGGGAAATGCAAGCCATTTCCGGCGGTTTTTTGGGCCGGGGCCGTCATAATTTGACAAAATACCCGCCGGGTGCTATCATGGAAGCGGCGCTGTCGTGAAAACGGTAGGCGGTTGGCTACACCACCCCGAAAGGGGGTGTAGAGGAATGCTGATTACTATGACGTTTTACGTCCGTGAATGGGCGATTACGGTTCAGGTAAAATGCAGAAACCGCCACTCGGCAAAGTGACGGTTTCTTAGAACTCTCTAAGCAATCGTAAACTGGGCCAACCGCTTACCGGCAGCGCCTATTTTTATTATACACCACCGGGGCATTTTGTCAAGTGGGGGGCTGTCACAGCAGCCGCGCCCGCTCCAGCCGCCGGCGCACCGGCACGCCCACCAGCAGGGCGATCCCCATCTTCATCAGGTCAAAGGGGATGAAGGGGAGCACGCAGGCGTGCAGCGCCGCCTCCAGCCCCACCCCGGCCTGGACGCAGTACCAGGCGGTGCCGAAGGCGTACAGCACGGCGGTGCCCAGGACCATCCCCAGAAATTGGACCGCCAGGGCGGCGATCCGGCTTTTGCTGTCCTCCCCGGGGAAGCGGCGGAACGACCACTGGATCACCGCCCCCGCCAGCAGGGTCATGGGCAGATAGCCCGCCAGGTAGCCCCCGGTGGGCCCCAGCAGGCGGGCCGCGCCGCCCATGTAGTTGCTGAACACCGGCAGGCCCGCGAAGCCAACCAGCAGATACACCAGCACGCTGACCGCGCCCCAAACGCCCCCCAGCAGGCAGGCCGTCAGGTAGACGGCCAGGGTGCCCCCGGTGAGGGAGATGGGCCCGATGGGGACGGATACGGGGGCGATGACGCAGATCACCGCCGCCATCACCCCGCAGAGGGTGAGCTGGCGGATTTTGACGTTGGACGAGACGGTCATAGGAATCCCTCCATTGTAAACTAAAGTACGTATATTAGTATACAATAACGCCTGCCGCCTGTCAAGGGGCGGTCGGGTTTTTTGGGAAATTGCCTTGGGAAATTTCTCCCCGGTTCCCAGTTGATTCTCCCGGAGATTTATGATATGATAATATGTAAGGGTTTTGCAGTCCGCGCCGGGACTGGCCGGCCGGCTTTGGGAGGGATAGCTCTTTGAACAAGATCAAGCATGAGGATCTCTGGGGGATTGAACCGGAGGGCGGGCCCAACGTGACCCAGGACGAGCTGGGCGACATCATCGGCAGCCTCAGCCGCCTGTTTTTCTCCACCTATTACGTGAATCTGGAGCAGGACACCTTCCGCCCAGTCACCCAGCTGCGCCGGGTGGGGGAGGTGCTGGGCAATGAGGTGAACTGCACCGCCGCCCTGCAAATTTACGCCCAATACTTCATCCACCCCGACGATCAGGCGGAGTACCTGCGGGTGATGAACGTGGACACCATGCGCACGGAGCTGCGCTGGTGGAAGCCCTGCGTGGCGGTGGAGTACCGCCGCCGGGGGGAGGAGGCGGACAAGTGGAGCTGGGTGCGGGCCAGCGCCGTGCTGGCCCGGGCCGGGGAGGACGACCAGCCCCTCACCGCCGTGTACGTGGCCCAGGACATCAACGACACCAGGCATCTGCCCAATACGTGACCGTTTGCCGTCTATTTTAGAGTAAAGACGAGGGAATCCCATGGAGACTATGGATAAGATACTGGTCATTGATGACAGCCCTGTCCAGACCGAGTTTTTGTCCTCCATTCTGCGATCCGATTATGATATCACCGCCTACCACACTGCCGAGGAGGGGCTGCGGGCCGCCAAAGAGGGAGGGTTCTCCCTGATCCTGCTGGACGTGGTGATGCCGGAGATGGACGGCTTCACCCTGCTGAAGGAGCTGAAGGGCACCGAGCTGACCCGGTTCATCCCGGTGATCCTGCTGACCAGCCTGGCGGACATCCAGTACGAGGAGCGGGGGCTGCTGCTGGGGGCGGTGGACTACGTGACCAAGCCCTTCAGCCCGGTGATCATCAAGGCCCGGGTGAATACCCACATCCAGCTCTACCACTACCAAATGCAGTTCCGGCGGCAGGCCATGGTGGATGAGCTCACCGGCGTGGCCAACCGCCGCCGGTACGAGGAGGAGTGCCCGGTGCGCTGGCGGGAGGCCATCCGCTTCGAGCTGCCCTTCTCCATCTGTATGTTCGACATCGACAAGTTTAAGCTGTATAACGACACCTTCGGCCACCCCGCCGGGGACAAGGTGATCGCCGCCGTGGCCAAGGCCGCCGCCGGCTACTTCCACCGCTCCACCGACCTGTTCGCCCGGTACGGCGGGGAGGAGTTCGTGGCCCTGTTCCTGGGCAGCGACGGGCGCACCGCCTTCGAGTTTTTGCAGACCGTCCGGCAGGCGGTGGAAAACCTCCGCATCCAGCACAGCTCCCCCGTGAACCCCTGGGTGACCATCAGCGTGGGCGGGGTGACGGTGGTGCCCACGCCCCATGACCGGCCGGAGGAGTTCCTCAAGCGGGCGGACGCCATGCTGTACGACGCCAAACGGTTCGGGCGGAACATGGTGGTGTGGTGCGACGAGAACCTGCGGCAGTTCCGGGAACGGGAGTGAGCCCGCCTTACATAGCGAAAACACGTCCCCCGGTTTTTTCACCGGGGGACGTGTTTTTTGGGCAAAATTTTTGCCGCTCCCTGTCAAATTCTTCCTTGACGCGGGGCGGCTTTTGTGGTACAATAAGCTGCTTTTATACACAGCGCAGTGGGGGAGGACACTCCCCCAAACTAAGTACAGTATAACAGACCCTGGAAGAAAGCGCAAGAGGAAATTTCAAACCCACGACAACAGGCCCGGGCGTATCGCCCCGGCGCCCCGAAATTTTGATGAACTGGAGCGTGATAGGCAATGGCGCGAGCTGTCAAAGACGTGTGGTACGGCAAGACCATGCGAAAGAGCTTCGCCCGCAGCGAGGAGATCCTGGATATGCCCTACCTCCTGGAGATCCAGAAGGAGTCCTACAAGTGGTTCCTGGAGAAGGGCCTCCAGGAGGTCTTTAACGATGTGGACTCCATCACCGACTACGCGGGCAACCTGGAGCTGACCTTCATCAGCTTCTCCATGGACGATCCCCCCAAGTACACCATCGAGGAGTGCAA
>CASTQR010000077.1 GCA_949451265.1 uncultured Eubacteriales bacterium
TGGCCATGGCGATCTTGAAGCCCTGGCCCTCCTTGCCCAGCAGGTTCTCCTTGGGCACCTTCACGTCATCGAAGTTGAGCTGGCAGGTCTCGGAGGACCGGATGCCCATCTTGTCGTAGTGGGGCTCGAAGGTGAAGCCCTTCCAGCCCTTCTCCACGATGAAGGCGGAGATGCCCCGGGTGCCGATGTCCGGGGTGGTGACGGCAAAGACCACGTAGGTGTCCGCCACGCCGCCGTTGGTGATGAAAATCTTCTGACCGTTCAGCAGCCAGTGGTCGCCCTTGTCGATGGCGGTGGTCTCGGTGCCGCCCGCGTCGGAGCCAGCGTTGGGCTCGGTGAGGCCGAAGGCCCCCAGCTTTTTGCCGGAGCACAGATCGGGCAGGTATTTCTTCTTCTGCACCTCATTGCCGAAGGCGAAGATGGGCCAGGTACCCAGGGACACGTGGGCGGACAGGATGACGCCGGTGCCGCCGTCCACCCGGGACAGCTCCTCCACCGCGATGGCGTAGCTCATGATGTCGAGCCCCGCGCCGCCGTACTCCTTGGGATAGGGGATGCCCATCAGCCCCATCTCGGCCAGCTTCTGCACGGCCTCGGCGGGGAAACGGCTCTCCTGGTCCATGAGGATGGCGTTGGGCTTCACCTCCGCCTCCGCGAAGGCGCGGATCTTGGCGCGCAGCTCCTCGTGGGCCTGCGTGGTCTGAAACAACATACGGAAACCTCCTTTGAGTGATGTGGGAACGGTAAGACAGCAAATTCTGCTATTTTAAAAACTACCACGTTTGGCGGAATTTGTCAATCAAAATCTATGCGTTTTGCCCAAAAAGGCCGGAATATATTTTTAGGCTGAGGGCGAAGTGCCCAAAAAGAGACACAACAGAAAAACACGCCCGTGGAAGTTTCCCACAGGCGTGTTTTTGCGGTCAACAGCGGTTAAAGCAGGCGAAAATCTCCTGTACGCGGGGCAGGGCCAGCCCCGCCGGGACGATCCCCCCGCCGCACACCGCCCCCAGCCCCCGCTCCTCCAGGAGCTTGGACAGGGCCTGGGCGATCTCCGCCGCCCCCAGGCCGGACAGGTTTTCCCTGGCATAGCGCACCATGCAGGCCAGGGCCTGGGTCTGGCCCCCGTCCACCAGCTGCTCCACGCAGCGCAGATCCAGCTGCTGATCCCCCACGGAGAAGGCGGTTTTGCCCTGCTGCCGGATTTTCAGCCGTTCCTGGCGGAAGCCGTCCCCCCGGTAGTTCTTCCGGGTCTGGCTGGCCCCGGGGAGGGGCAGGGGCCCCCGCTTCCCAGGCAGATGGAAGCCGGGGGCGGACAGGGCGGGGGCGGGCCGCCCTGCCAGCGCCGCCTTGGCCTGGGCCGTAATGTCCTTCGCGTGGTAGGCGTCCATCTGCACCACTCGGTCGGCGATGTGGAAATAGGCCCCGCAGCTGCCCACCACCAGGATCAGGGAGGCCCCGGCCTCCTGATAGATATCCCGTGCCCGCTCCAGGAAGGGGGTGATGGGCTCCTGATCCCGGGCAATGACCTGCTGCATCAGCTCGTCCCGCACCATAAAGTTGGTGGCGGAGGTGTCCTCGTCCATCAGCAGCACCGTGCTGCCCGCCTCCAGCGCCTCCACGATGTTGGCGGCCTGGGAGGTGCTGCCGCTGGCGTCCAGGGTGGAGAACCGAGTGGTGTCCCGCCCGCTGGGCAGGTGGTTGATGAACAGGGAGATATCCGTGCCCGTCACCTTGCGGCCATCCTCCGCCCGGATCTTCATGGCGGTGCCGTCGGTGATGACATACTCCCGCCCGTCCCCGGCGATGTGGTTGTAGACCCCCCGCTCCAGGGCCTTCAGCAGGGTGGACTTGCCGTGGTAGCCGCCCCCGGCGATGAGGGTGATCCCCCGGCCCACTCCCATACCCCGGAGGGCCCCCTTGTAGGGCAGCTCCAGCGTCACCGCCAGGGATTCCGGGGACCGGAAAGGCACCCCGTCCTTCATGGGCCGGTCGGACACGCCGCTCTCCCGGGGGAGGACAGCGCCGTCCGCCACGAAGGCCGCCAGCCCCAGCCGCCCCAGCTCCTGACGAATGAAGTGCTGATCCTCCGCCAGGGCGGAAACCTGGGCCACCTCCCCCTTGGGGGTGGCGGCGTACCTTAGCCCCTGCTCCACGCAGACGGGGAGGAAGTCAAAGAGGATCTTCTCCAGCTCGGGGGCGTTGATGGTGCGCCCGTTGGCGGGGAAGCCCACCTCAAAGCGCAGGGTCACCGCCCCGTCCCGGATCTCGCAGTCCGTCCGCTCCAGCACCTCCTGGCCGGGGGTGGTGACGGACATGACGCCGCTCTTGCCGGAGCCCCGGGCCTGCCGGGAGAACCGGGCGGTCTGCCGGGCGAAGCGGCGGAGGAGATAGTCCTCCAGGGCGGTGCGCCGCCAGGGGGCCTGCCAGGTATCGGCGGGGAAGCCTGCCGTCCGGCTGTCCACCCACACGCTGAGCTGGGAGGGTGCGGCGAAGGGGTCGCCCTGGACCCGCTCGATGTCCAGCACGTAGCTGCCGAAGGCCCAGCGGCCCGCCAGGGACTTGTAGGCGGGGTAGCTCCGGTGGTCGATAGAGCGCAGGGCGGCGCGTAACTCCTGGGATGTTTTCATAGGGAACCTCCGTATACTTGATGGTGGGGCTATTATACCGCGTTTTCCCTCGTATGTACAGGGGCGGGGGCAGTTTGGGCAGAAAAGCCAAGAACATCCAGAAAAAAGCGGGCAGAACCTGTTGACGGCAGAGGGGAAATCAGATAAAATAAATGCCGGAATGAACTGGATATGGATGGAAAAGGAGTTACAGGAATGAACCGGAACTACATGAGCTTCTATGTGAAAAATTTGGTGCTGTCGGCCATGTTTATGGCCCTGGGGGTGGTGCTGCCCTTCCTCACCGGGCAGATCCCCCAGGTGGGCTCCATGATGCTGCCCATGCACCTGCCGGTGCTGCTGTGCGGGCTGATCTGCGGCTGGCAGTACGGCGGGCTGGTGGGTTTCACCCTGCCCCTGCTGCGCAGCGTGCTGTTTCATAGGCCCCCCATGATCGCCGCCATTGCCATGGCCTTTGAGATGGCCGCCTACGGTATGGTGGCGGGCTTCCTGTACGCCCGCGCCCGCTGGCAGTGCCTCCGGGCGCTGTACCGCTGCCTCATCGCCGCCATGATCGCCGGGCGGCTGGTGTGGGGGGCGGCGTGCGTGGTGCTGCTGGGTCTGGGGAAGATGGAATTCTCCTGGCAGGCGTTCCTGTCCGGGGCGGTGCTGGCCGCCATCCCCGGCATTGTCCTCCAGCTACTGGTCATACCCGCCGTGATGGTGGCCCTGAACCGCACCGGGCTGGTGCCCTTCCGCAAAAGGGAGGCAAAGGCGGCGGAGGAACCCCGCTGATGAGTAGTTAAGAGAGCACAGGCCCCATCCCCGCCGGGGATGGGGCTTTTGCCGTGCCCGGGATCAATCTCCCACCATCATGGACAGAATCTCCCGGTCGGTCTGGCGCATTCCGTCGCCGCCCAGGCGGCCCACATTTGCCAGGGTATACTCCACCCCCTTGCGGACAATGCCGTCGCCCCCCACGAACTCGTGGCCCGCCTGGTACATCTCATAGCCCATGAGCCCCGCCTCCAGGGCCAGGGAGATCTTTGCGGCGCAGGACGCCTTAGCCCCGTCGCACACCATGCCGGACACAATGGCCAGGGAGTTCACCAGGGTGTGGGCCACCCCGTCCATCCCCGCCCCGTCCAGGTAGGCGATGGCGGCAATGGCGGAGGTGGCGGCGTTCACCGCCCCGCAGAAGGCGGACAGCCGCCCGATCCGGGTTTTCTGGTGGACGGTGAGGAGGTTGGACACCGCCAGGGCCCGGTACAGCCTGTCCTCACCGATCCCTTTGTCCCGGGCGTACTCCACCACGGGGACGCAGGCGGTGATCCCCTGGTTGCCGCTGCCCGACACGATGACCACCGGCAGCTCGCAGCCGCTCATGCGGGCGTCCGACCCGGCGGCGGCCAGGGAACGCAGGCGGGCCCGGAGCCCGTCCCCCAGCAGGGGCAGGCTCTCCTTCCCGATCATGGCACCGTACTGCCCCCGGAGGCCCTCCTCCGCAATGGCGGTGTTCAGGGCGATCTGCCGCCGGATTGGTTGACGAATGTCGTCCAACTCCACGCTGTCGGCGTAGTCCAGGATGCCCTCCACCGTCAGCAGGCGCTGGTCCGGGTTCTCCTGGGCGGCGGCGGGGACGGCCTGCTCCGCCAGCACCGCCCCGTTCCGGCTGATGTGGACTACGTTGGTGTGCTGGTCCACGATCCGCACGTGGGCGCTGTCCCCGCCGGAATAAACCTCCGCCAGGATCTCAAAAGCCCGCCCGGTGTCCAGGGGCCGCACCCTGACGCGGTCCTCTGCCAGGTAGGCCCCGATGGCCTCCCCGTCCTCTGGGGTCAGCCGGGACAGGCACTCCAGCTGGGCCTCCGGGTCGGCGGCCGCCACGCCGGCGGCGGCAGCGGTTTCCAGCCCCCGGCGGCCCCCGGTGTTGGGCACCACTACGCTTTTCACGTTCTTGATGATATTGCCGCTCACCGACAGCTCCACCCGCTCGGGCAGGGTGCCCAGGGCCCTCCGGGCCAGGGCGCAGGCGTAGGCCACGGCGATGGGCTCGGTACAGCCCAGGGCCACCTTCAGCTCGTTGTGGAGGATGCGGGTGTAGGCGGCGTATCTCGGATCGGTACGGTTCATGGGGCACCCCTTCCGGCGCGGGAAGCGCCTGTCTCGGATTGTATGTATGCCGATTATACCCGAAAACAGAGAGGGGCGCAAGATGGATTGTTTTTCCTGGTAAGCTGTGGTATACTATGCAGCATGACAAGGAAGGAGGCGCAAGCGATGCCTGTGATCAACGAGAGCGGTACTCCCAGCGAGCCCGCCGCCCCCCAGGGGCACATTTACGACATGATCATTGTGGGCGGCGGCCCCGGCGGGTACACCGCCGCCCTGTACGCCGCCCGGGCCGGGCTGGACGCGGTGGTGCTGGAGCGGATGGCGGCGGGGGGCCAGATGGCCCTCACCGAGCAGGTGGACAACTACCCCGGCTTCGACGAGGGGGTGGACGGCTTCACCCTGGGAGAGAAGATGCGCCGGGGGGCGGAGCGGTTCGGCGTGCCCACCCGGATGGAGGAGGTCACGGCCCTGGCCCTGGGCGGCCCGGTGAAGCGGGTGGAGCTCGCCGGGGAGGCTCTGCTGGGCCGGACGGTGGTGCTGTCCACCGGGGCCACCCCCCGGAAGCTGGGCCTGCCCGGTGAGGAGGATCTGGCGGGGCAGGGCGTCCACTACTGCGCCGCCTGTGACGGGATGTTCTACCGGGGCAAGACCGTGGCGGTGGTGGGGGGCGGGAACAGCGCGGCGGCGGACGCCCTGCTGCTGTCCCGGGTGTGCGCCAAGGTGTACCTGGTTCACCGGCGGGATACCCTCCGGGCGGAGAAGGTTTACCACACCCCGCTGATGGCAGCGGACAACGTGGAGTTCTGCTGGAACAGCGTGGTGGCGGAACTGCTTCACGAAAACGGCTTCCAGGGCCTGCGGCTGCGAGATGTGGATACCGGGGCGGAGCGGGTGGTGGACTGCGCCGGGGTGTTCGTCAGCATTGGCCGGAAGCCTGCCTCCGGGCTGGCGGAGGGCCAGCTTTCCCTGGATCCAGCGGGCTATATCGTGGCGGACGAGTCCACCCGGACGGCCATCCCCGGCGTGTACGCCGTGGGGGACGTGCGCACCAAGGCCCTGCGGCAGATCGTCACGGCGGCGGCAGACGGCGCGGTGGCGGTCCACTACGCGGAGGAGTATCTGGCGGGGGGCGGCTGACCGCCGCGCCAGGGGAGGAGGGATAGAAAAATGCAGTATGCCATCGCCTTTTTGGAGGGGATTATCACCTTTATCTCCCCCTGCCTGCTGCCCATGCTGCCCATCTACGTGTCCTACTTCGCCGGGGGAGGGGAGCGCTCCACGGGTAAAACCCTGAAAATTGCCGCCGGGTTCGTGCTGGGCTTCACGGTGGTGTTTACCGCCCTGGGGGCCCTGGCGGGGACGGCGGGGGGCTTCCTCCGGGAGTACCGGACGGCGGTAAACCTGATCTCCGGGCTGGTGGTGATCCTGTTCGGGCTGAACTTCCTGGGGGTGTTCCGGCCGAACCTGTTCCGGGGGGCCGGGGCCTCCATGGATACGAGGGAGCTGGGCTTTTTCTCCGCCGCCCTGTTCGGGGTGGTGTTCTCCCTGGGCTGGACGCCCTGCGTGGGTGCGTTCCTGGGCTCGGCGCTGATGCTGGCCTCCCAGCAGGGCAGCGCGCTGACGGGTACGCTGATGCTGCTGGCCTACTCCCTGGGGCTGGGGGTGCCCTTCCTCCTCAGCGCGGTGCTGATCGACAGGCTGAAGTCCGCCTTCGACTGGATCAAGCGCAATTACCGGGTAATCAATATGGTGTGCGGCGCGTTTCTGATTGCGGTGGGCGTGCTGATGGCCACCGGCCTGCTGGAGCGGCTGCTGGGCCTGCTGAGTTAAGGGGGGGAGAATGGGATGAATCAGAAAAAATCGCTGCTGATCCTGGCGCTGGCGCTGGTGGTACTGGTGGGCGGGGCGTGGTTCCTCTACGGGCGGCTGGCCCAGGGGGCGGAGCACGACCAGCTGGCCGTCCAGACCACCCCGCCGCCGGAGGGGACGGCGCCCCAGACCGCCGGCCCCGCCGGGGAGGGCACCCAGCCGCCCCAGCCGGATCTGGCCCCGGACTTCACGGTGTATGACGGGGAGGGCCGGGAAATTAAGCTGTCCGATTTCCGGGGGAAGCCGGTGGTCATCAACTTCTGGGCCAGCTGGTGCGGCCCCTGCCGGAGCGAGCTGCCGGACTTTGACGCCGCTTTCCGGGAGCTGGGCGGGGAGATCCACTTCCTCATGGTGAACATGACAGGGGGCCGGGAGACCCAGGAGAGCGCCCAGGCGCTGATCCGGGCGGAGGGCTATTCCTTTCCGGCGTACTACGATCTGAAGCAGGACGCGGCCTATACCTACGGCGTGTACTCCCTGCCCACCACACTGTTTCTGGACAGTGAGGGCCGGGGGATTGCCCAGGCCACCGGGGCCATCGACCGGGCCACCCTCCAGCGGGGGATCGATATGATCCTGCCGGGATAATTCTTTGGGGGATTTGAAAAAATTTGACTTGACAAGGGCGGGAATGGTGAGTATAATATGACCGTTGACCTCCAACTGAGATACGCAGTGGTATCGAAGTGGTCATAACGAGCACGACTGGAAATCGTGTGACGGTCAAAAGCCGTCCGAGGGTTCGAATCCCTCCCACTGCGCCAAGTTAACACGATGAAAATGCTATTTCCCCCGCAAAGCCAGTGTTTTCAACGG
>CASTQR010000078.1 GCA_949451265.1 uncultured Eubacteriales bacterium
ACCACATCTGCTTCAAGGTTCACGATTTTGACCACTGGAGGGACTATTTCCGGAGCAAGGGGGACGACATTTTCTTCGAATATGAGGCGGAGGACGAGGAAAACGGCTACCGCCGGTGTATGTACGCCCGGGACAGGGTGATGAACCTGATCTACGAGATCAAGGAGATCAACCGCTACCGCAATTTGGACGGCACGTTACAGGACTGAGAGGAGGGAAAAACCATGCTGAAGCTGGGATTCGCGGGGCTGGGCTCCATGGGCCTGAGTATGGCCCTGTGCCTGCGCAGGGCAGGCTTTGAGGTGATGGGCTGGAACCGCACCCGGGAGAAGGAGGCTCCTCTGACGGCCGCCGGGGGAACCAGTGCCCCCAGTCTGGCGGCTATGGGGGCAGATTGTGACGCAGTGGTGCTGTGCCTGCCCCACGACGGAGTGGTGCGGGAGGTACTGCTGGGGCCAGACGGCATCCTGTCCGGGAAGAACCGGAGGGCGCGCTATGTGGTGGACTGCAGTACCATCGATGTCACCGCCGCCAAGACGCTGGGGGCGGAGCTGGCGGATATGGGGGTGTATTATTTTGACTCCCCGGTGAGCGGCGGGCCCCAGGGAGCCAGGGACGGTACCCTTACCATCATGGTGGGCGGGGACGAGGGTGTGCTGAACGGGACTCTCATGCCGGTCTACCAGGCCATGGGGAAGAATATTCTATACTTCGGGCCCAATGGCTCCGCCCAGCAGATCAAGCTCATCAACCAGATCCTGACATGGGTGAATCACGCGGTACTGTGTGAGGCGGGGGTGTTGGCCAAAAAGGCTGGGTTGGATGAAAAGAAGCTGTACGACTGCATCATGACCTCCTATGGCTACAGCCGGGTGTTTGAGGTGTGTTATCCCACCCACATCATGACGGAAAATTACGATAATCCCACCGGGATGGCCATGATGGTGAAGGATTTGGATCTGGCCCAGCGTTTTGCCGCCTCCTGCGGGGCGCGGCTGCCGATGACGGACGCAGCTATGATACTGTACCGCAAGGCCATTGAGTCGGGACATGGGGAGCGGGATCAGAGCATTATTATGGAGCAGCTTAAGGAATCGCTGATTTAATTCCCGGACGAAACGGAATGTGATATAATAGGGAAAAGGGGGAGCACGAAATGAAACAGGAAAGCTTCAGCGATATGGAATACAGCAGCCGGAAAAAGAAAACAAAACGGGAAGAATTTCTGGAGATCATGGACGAGATCATCCCATGGGACAAATGGGTATCCTGATCGTACCCCACTACCCCAGCAGGAAGCGCGGCCGTCCACCCGTTGAGATTGAAACGATGCTGCAGATGTATCTGCTGCAATGCTGGTTCAACCTGTCCGATGAAGGGGTAGAGGACGTCATATACGACAGTTATGCCATGCGGAAATTCATGGGGATCAACCTTTTCGAGCAGGATGTTCCGGATGCCACCACCCTGCTGCACTTCCGGCATCTGCTGGAGGACAAGGGCATCGGCAAGCTGTTTTTTGACGCAATCAACCGCTGCCTGGAGCGGGCCGGACGGATGATGCGCGGCGGCACCATTGTGGACGCCACGCTGATCGGCGCGCCCAGCTCCACAAAAAACGCGGAGAAAAAACGGGATCCGGAGATGCACTCGGTGAAGAAGGGGAACCAGTGGCATTTTGGCATGAAGTGCCACACAGGCGTGGACGCCGGGAGCGGCTTTGTCCACACGGTAGAGGCCACCACCGCCAATGTCCATGATGTCACTGTGGCGGCAGGACTTCTGCGGGACGATGACGGGAGGAAATCAGAAACAGCCCCCAGCTTTCTGCAATCACATACCGTATCAACCGCCGGCCGGGCCGGCTGCCCAAGGTTTCAGACAATGCCTTTGACTGGGAGCGGTATATTGAAAACCAAAAATCGTCTGTGCGCTGTAAAGCGGAACACCCCTACCGGATCGTGAAGAACATCTTCGGTTTCCGAAAGGCCGTTTACAGGGGGCGGAGAAAGAACCTGAACCGCTTACACGTACTCTTTGCCAGCGCGAATTTGTATATGCTTGCCAGGGCGGGCGGCTCTCTATCCCCCGCTTAGGGTTTTTTCGCCCTTTGGGCAGGATGGGTATGGTAAACGAGAATACCTCTCTCAAATATGCTCCTTGATTTTATGTTTGGCTTCACTATATATCTATTTGCCGCCATTTTGCCTGCTTTAATCAGCGTTTCCTTAATTGCAAATCTTCGCTGTTTATGCTATAACAGCATTTGGCGGAAGGGTTTATCGGCTGGGTATTGTCCCCACGCCGCCTGGCTGGTATGACCCCATAAGTGCCAATCAAGGAGGATGCAGCTTATGACAACAGAATTTTTCCGCGGCAACCGGGAGCGGCTGTATGCCCAGATGAAGGACAACGCCCTGCTGGTGCTGTTTTCCGGGGCCGAGGTCCGCAAGACCAACGACGAGTACTACCCCTTCTACACCGATCGGAACTTCCTCTACCTCACCGGCCTGGACAGCAAGGGGCTGGCCCTTTTGGCCCGGAAGGACAGCCGGGGGTGGGTGACGGAAAAGGTGTTCCTGCTGCCCCCCGACCCCATGGCGGAGCGGTGGACGGGCCGCCGCATCAGCCCGGACGAGGCGGCGGAGCGGTCCGGGATCGGGCAGGTGGGCTTTGCTGCGGAGCTGGCGGGGGAGCTCCACCAGATGGCCGCCAAGGGCAATTACGAGTACCTGTACCTGGACCTCTACCGGGCGGACCCGGCTGACCGGGACACCCCCGCCCACCGCCTGCTGAAGCGGGCGGCTGACCACTACCCGTTTTTGAAGATCGAGAACGCCAACGCCCTGATCCGCCGCCTGCGCACCATCAAGCAGCCCTGCGAGATCGAGGCCATGCGCCAGGCCGAGGAAATCACCTGCGCAGGCATCACCGCCATGATGAGGGCGTCCAGGCCCGGTATGTACGAGTACCAGTACAAGGCGGTGTTCGACTACGCCCTGGGCCAATACGGTCCCCAGGGGCCGGCCTTTCCCCCCATCATCTCGGCGGGCCGGAATAATTTCTGCATCCACTACTATTCCTACACCGGGCAGGCCCTGGACGGCGACATGGTCCTCAACGACGTGGGGGCGTGGCACGACTACCTCATGACCGACGTTTCCAGGGGCTGGCCCTGCAATGGCCGGTACAGCGACCGCCAGCGCCTGCTGTACGAGTGCGCCCTGGCCACCTCCGATCATATGTTCCGGCTGATCAGGCCCGGTATGCCCATGGCGGAGGTGGACGGCGAGATCCGCCGCTACAACGCCGCGCGGCTGAAGGACGCGGGGGTGCTGGACGATGAAAAGAACATCGGCCGCTATATGTGGCACGGCGGGGCCCATCACGTGGGCTTCGACGTCCACGACGTGGTGGAAACGCCCGAGGTCATCGCCCCTAATATGGTGTTCTGCGTGGACGTGGGGATCTACCACGAGGAGTGGGGCATCGGCTTCCGGCTGGAGGACAACTGCCTGGTCACCGAGGACGGTTGCGAGAACCTGTCCGCCGCCACCCCCCGCACCATCGAGGTCATTGAGGACACCATGCGCCAGCGGTTTACGGCGTTCTGACCATGAACCAGGCGCTGATGATCGTGATCGCCGCCGGGGTGGTGCTGGGGGGCGTGGACCGCGTCTGCGGCAACCGGCTGGGGCTGGGGCAGCAGTTTGAGAAGGGCTTCCAGCTCCTGGGGCCCATGGCCCTGTCCATGGCGGGGATGATATGTCTGGCCCCGGTGCTGGCCGGCGGGCTGGGCCGGATTGTGGCCCCGTTCTGCCGTCTCACCGGGGTGGATCCCGCCATGTTCGGCAGCCTGCTGGCCATCGACATGGGCGGCTACCAGCTTGCCAAGGAGCTGGCGGCGGATCCCCTGGTGGGCAGCTACGCCGGCCTTGTGGCCTCCTCCATGTTCGGCTGCACCCTGGTGTTCACCATCCCCGTGGGCATGGGGATGGCGGCCCAGGAGGACCGCCCCCTGCTGGCCAGGGGCATTATGCTGGGGCTGGCTGCCATGCCGGTGGGCCTGACGGCGGGCGGGCTGCTGTGCGGGCTCTCCCTGCCCGCCTGCCTGCACCAGAACCTGCCCATTTTCGCCCTGGCCCTGCTGCTGCTGATCGGCCTGTGGAAGATCCCGGAGCGGATGGTGCAGGGCTTCTGCCTGCTGGCGGAGGGCATCAAAATCGTGGTCACCGCGGGGCTTGTCCTGGCGGCGGTGGAGTCCCTCACGGGCTGGAACCCGGTGCCGGGGATGGCCTCCATCGGGGAGGCCATGGCGGTGGTGGCGGGCATCGGCGTGGTGATGCTGGGCAGCCTGCCCATGGCGGAGCTGCTTGGCCGGGCGCTGAAGCGGCCCTTCGCCCTGCTGGGGAACCGGCTGGGCGTCCGGGCCCAAAGCCTCACCGGAATGCTGGCGGGGCTGGTGACCCCGCTGCCCGCCCTGGCCATGTACGGGGAGATGGACAGCCGGGGCAAGGTGGCGGCGGGGGCGTTCCTGGTGAGCGGCGCCAGCCTGCTGGCCGCCCACATGGGGTTCGTGGCCAGCACGGAGCCGGAGCTGCTGGCCCCGGTGCTGGCCGGGAAACTCGGCGGGGCGGTGGCTGCCGCTGCGTTGGCGCTATGGCTCCCGCTAAAAAAATCTGGCTGAATTGGCGGGGGTAGTTTGAACGGACCCTTTAAGGGATATCCCAAGAGCTGTCGCCGTTTTTACACATTGCAAAGCTTGTAGAAAACTATTGTGGCACAAGGGTTACACCCCACAGGGACACAAAGTGAACCGGGGGCAAGCAAGCAGGTACAGCAACATAAAGCGCGGTAGAAGATTAATATCTTCTGCCGTGCTTTATGCTTTCTCATGCTAAAAATCACCGGCCAAGCAACAACAGCATCGTCAAATCTTTCATCGCAAAATGATAAACTGGTAAAAGTCCTTGCTATTTGTGGGGTCATTTGGTATGATAAATATAAAGTCTTTATAAAACAGCGTATAAAGAAACGAGGAGTACCTATGACAGCGGGCCCAACCAGCAACATGGATGTGAAACGGCGCAACCGCTCCAACACACTGCGCTGCATTTTAACCTGTGACCGCATTTCCCAAATGGAGCTATCTCAGCGGCTGTCGTTGAGTTGGCCTACTGTGCTGCAAAACGTAAAGGAGTTGACAGAGCTGGGCTTGATCCAGGAAGTGGGCTCCTATGAATCCACTGGGGGGCGCAAGGCAAAGGCATATGCCCCGGTACGGGACGCAAGGCTGGCCTTGGGGCTGGACATCACCCGCAACCATGTGAGCGTGGTACTAATGGATTTGAGCGGGCGGATGGTACGCTCCATCCGAAAAGCCTGCCCCTTTTCCTTAGATGACGGCTACGCTCAGGGATTGGGTGAGCTGGCAGGACAATTCGTGGAGGAGAACGGCGCACAGAACCGTCTGCTGGGTGTGGGCATTTCCCTCCCCGGCATTGTAGCGGAGGAGGAGGGTGTTCTTCGCTACTCCCACATTCTGGGCATTCAGGACGTGCCCACAGATTTTTTCAATCGGTATATTCCCTATCCCCGCCACTTTATCAACGATGCCAACGCCGCCGGTCTGGCGGAGGTCTATGGAACGCCGGACGCTGAGGACTTTGTTTACCTCTCCCTCAGCAACAGTGTGGGCGGCGCGATTTTGAATGGCGGGACGCTTTACACAGGCAGCCACCTTCGGGCCGGGGAGTTCGGCCACAACACCCTGGTTCCCGATGGCCGCCAGTGCTACTGCGGGAAGAAGGGGTGCCTGGACGCCTACTGCTCCGCCCGGGTACTGGCCGGACATACGGAGGGCAGACTGGCAGACTTCTTTGAAGGTCTTCGAAGGGGCGATCCCCAGCTGGGGCAGATCTGGAAAGAGTATCTGCAATACCTGGCGGTGACGGTGAACAACCTCCATATGAGCTTTGATTGCGACGTGATCGTGGGCGGCTACGTGGGCGCGTTTTTGGAGGAGTTTGGCGCACCGCTGCGCACACTGCTGGAGGAACGCAACACTTTCCAGTGGGATTCTTCCTATCTTCGCTTCTGCCGCTACAAACTGGAGGCTGCCGCTGTTGGTGCGGCCTTAGTGCAAGTGGAGGAATTTATTCGAGGGCTTTGAGCAATATCCGGTCCGCTGTCTTGTCTCAAGACGGCGGACTTCTTTTTTGCACAAAAACACTGCTAAAAAAATGTACATACCGCTGAAATTCTGCGGCTCATATTGACAAAGCGTGAGTGAAGTGCTATTAAGATAATCACTTAAGTAAACACTTTATAAAAGTATAAATAAAACAAGGAGGCAACAGCAATGAACGGAACCATGAAGGTAGCAGTGATGGAGGGCATCGGCAAGATGGAGTATACGGAGCGGCCCATCCCCACCCCCAAAGAAGACGAGGTGCTGGTCAAGCTGGAGTACGTGGGCATTTGCGGCAGCGATATGCACTACTACGAGACCGGGGCCATCGGGGACTACGTGGTAAAGCCCCCCTTCGTCCTGGGGCACGAGCCCGGCGGCACCGTGGTCGAGGTGGGCAGCAATGTCAAACACCTGAAGGTGGGCGACCGGGTGGCGCTGGAGCCGGGCAAGACCTGCGGCCACTGCGAGTTCTGCCGCCAGGGCAAGTACAACCTGTGCCCAGACGTGGTGTTCTTCGCTACCCCGCCGGTGGACGGCGTGTTCCAAGAGTATGCGGCCCACGAGGCCGCCCTGTGCTTCAAGCTCCCCGACAACGTGAGCACCTTGGAGGGCGCCCTCATTGAGCCGCTGGCAGTCGGCTTCCACGCAGCCAACCAGGGCGGGGCGCACGCAGGCCAGACCGCTGTGGTTATGGGCGCGGGGTGCATTGGCCTGGTGTCCATGATGGCGCTGAAGGCGGAGGGCGTCAGCCGTGTCTACGTGGTGGATGTGATGCAGAAGCGGCTGGACAAGGCCATGGAGCTGGGCGCGGACGGTGTCATCAACGGCAAGGACGAGGATGCGGTGGAGGCCGTTCGCAAACTGACGGAGGGCGCGGGCTGTGACCTGGTCATCGAGACTGCGGGCACTGAAATCACCACCCGCCAAGCCATCCACATGGCCAAGAAGGGGGCAAATGCCGTGCTGGTGGGTTACTCCAAGACCGGCGAGATGACCCTGCCCATGAGCCTGGTACTGGACAAAGAGCTCACGTTCAAGACCGTGTTCCGTTACCGCCACATCTACCCCATGGCTATCGACGCCGTAGCCGCCGGTAAGGTGGATCTGAAGGGCATCGTCACCAACATTTTCGACTTCGACGACATCCAGAACGCTATGGATCAGAGCGTGTCCGACAAGGCCAACATCGTCAAAGCGGTGGTGAAGATTGCGGAG
>CASTQR010000079.1 GCA_949451265.1 uncultured Eubacteriales bacterium
GGCAAGCTGAAAACCGCCCAGCGGGGCCACAAGCTGCTGAAGGACAAGCGGGACGAGCTGATGAAGCAGTTCCTGGACACCGTGCGGGAGCTCCGCGCCCTCCGGGCCCAGGTGGAGCAGGACCTGATGCGGGTGCACAGCTCCTTCACCGTGGCCTCCGCGCTGATGAGCGCCCAGTCCATGGAGCAGGCGTTGATGTACCCCAAGCAGAGCGTGGAGCTGACCATGACGTTCAAAAACGTCATGTCGGTGAACGTGCCCGAGTACCACTACCAGACCCGCACCGACGACACCGGGGACATCTTCCCCTACGGCTTCGCCGCCACCAGCGGCGAGCTGGACGGGGCGGTGGCCGCCCTGGGCGAGGTGTTCCAGAATATGCTGAAGCTGGCGGAGACGGAAAAGGCCGCCCAGCTCATGGCGGAGGAGATCGAAAAGACCCGGCGGCGTGTCAACGCCCTGGAGTATGTGGTCATACCCAATACCCAGGAGAACATCCGGTATATCACCATGAAGCTGGACGAGAACGACCGGTCTACCACCACGCGCCTGATGAAAGTCAAGGATATGCTGCTGGCGGAGGCGCTGGAGGAGCGGAGGGTCGCGGACGACGCGGCGATCCGGGCCTTTGGCGGCAACCCCGAGGAGCCGCGGCAAGTCTGAATGTCCTGGCGCGGCAGGCAAAAAATGTGAAAGACGGTACTGTCCGGGAGAAATCCCGGACAGTGCCATCTTTTCTCTGGAGGATTGAGCGCGGTATGAAACGAAAAACAGCGGATATCCTTTTTTCTGTCCTTTCCACGGCTGCGGCGCTGTCCATCGTTATCCCGCTGTCGCTCACCCGCCTGTTCGGGCCCATTTGGAGCTGGGAGGGCTTTCTGCGCACCGTGATGATCCGGAGCAAGAGGCTATGGCTGCTTTTTTTCGGAATCCTGCTCCTGACCTCCGTGATGGTTCTCTGCGCTGTCCGTATTCCCACGGGCCTGTGGAAAAGGCTGGGGAACATCAGGTGGGCGTTGTTAGGGCTTGCGGCCGTTGTCTCCATTGCGGCCTTTCCCTGGGAGATCCCCCTGTCCGCCCGGTGGTTTGAGCGGCATCAGCTGGTGGCGCACGCGGGCGGAAGAAGTCCCAACGGCTACACCTACGTCAATTCCCTGGAGTCCTTCGCGAGCAATTACCAGCGGGGGCACCGGGTTTTTGAGGGGGATCTGTGCCTCACCGCCGACGGCGTGCTGGTGCTGGAGCATGACTGGCCACACTGGTGCAAGAAAACCGGCGTGGAATATACGGGCCAGGCGATCACCTACGATCAGTTTATGGAGAGCAGATTCTATGGTACGGAAACCCCGATGGATTTAGCGGCACTCATGAAGCTGATGGCAGTCCACGAGGATATGTATTTCATGACCGACTTTAAGTACTGCTATGAGGAGGCGGACGTGATATCCGGGTTTCGGCAGATTGTGCAGGCTGCGGAGGACGCGGGCCGTATGGACATTTTAGACCGCTTTATTATCCAGAACCACCATAACGAGTTCAAGCATTGGGTGGATCAGATCTATCCCTTTGAGAATTGGCTGTATACCTATTATTCTATTGGCAGCGAGGAAGACCGCCTTCCGGAAAACCTCGTGGCATACTGCAAACGGGAGCGGATCCCCGTCATTACGATGTGGGAAAATATGCCTGATGACCTATGGTTCGGGCTGGCGCAGCCCCATAACATCAAAATCTTCGCCCATACAGTCAATCAGCTCGCCCGTGCGGGCGAGCTGTTGGATGCCGGCGTCGCTGGCATCTACACGGACGACATCCGGCCCGATCAACTTGGTCCGTAAAAATCCCGGCAGCTTTAAAAGGCTGCCGGGATTTTTTGCCGCGGAGTTTGAGATTACGGCTTCTTCACGCTGAAGTTCAGCACCAGCGCCACCCCGGACAGGGCCAGCAGCAGCACAAAGGGGGCCACATAGCCGCCGGAGCTGGTGAACAGCATACTGGACACCGTAGCCAGCAGGGACGCCCCCATCAGGTTGAAGTTCATGATGGAGAAGTTCATGGAGAAGTGCTTGGAGCCGTAGAAGGCGGACACAAAAGCGGAGGAGATGGTGGGACAGGAGCCATAGGAGAACCCGGTGACGCACAGGCCCACCACGCACAGGGGCACGGAGCTTAAGAACACGGACAGCAGCGTTACCCCGGCGGCGGCGATGGCCATCAGGTTAGCCAGCAGCATGGTCTTGCGGCGGCCCAGCTTGTCGAAGATGGCCCCGGTGGCAATGCGGCCCAGGCCGTTGCAGACGGACAGCACCCCCACCAGGGTGGTGGCCAGCCCTGCCTCCGCGCCCACCGAGATGGACAGGTCCCGGGCGAAGGAGATCACCGTATTGCCCACCGCCGCCAGGAACACGATGCACACAAAGGCCCGCCAGAAGGTGAAGCGGCGCACCATCTCGCCGGGGGTATAGTCCCTGACCTCGAAGTCCTCCGAGGCGGCGCCCGCTTTTTGCTCCGGCTTGGGCAGCTCCAGCCCGGCAGGGGGCAGGCGGAGGATCAGCCCGGCGGCCGCCAGGATGATCCCCAGCACCACGCCCAGTCCCGTGAAGGCCGCCCGCCAGCCAATGGCGGGGTTTTCCATCAGGGCGCTGACGGTATTGCCCACCACCAGGGCGGACGCCCCGAAGCCCATCATCAGCGCGCCGGAGCAGGTGCCCTTTTTGTCGGGGAACCATGCGTTGACGGTGGAGATGATCACGTTATAGGCGATGCCGATGCCCAGACCCGCCAGCAGGCCGTAGCTGATGTAGAGCATCGCCACATTTCCGCCGTCCAGCCGGGCGGTGAGGAAGAAGCCCAGGCAGGACAGCGCCCCCGCCAGAATCAGGCTGATCCGGGTTCCGACCCGCTTGGACAGCAGGCCGCCCGCCATGCCTCCCAGGCAGAAGAAGCACATGGTCAGGGTGAAGTTCAGGGCCAGTTGGTCGGCGGTCCAGCCGAAGTCCGCCGCCAGGGGGGCCTTGAGGATGGACCAGCCATAGATGATGCCCGCGAACAGCAGGGCCACCACACCGGACACCAGGTACAGCCAGCGGACATTCAGGCTCTTTTTGCTCATAATATCCCACACCTCTCACATAGGATGGATTGGGGACGCGCCCCTCCAAATCTTGCAATATATATCTTACTAAATTTATCCCGGTTTGTCTACCCCAAAAGGTTCCAATTGAATGAAAAATTTTTAAGCCTTGGAAAAGAATAGTTACATCCGTCCATAATCTTGCAAAATGCAAAATGTTTTTTGTAAAATATATAATTTTCTCTTGCAATTCTGGGCGGCTTGTAGTATACTTGCCTCAGAAACAAGGGAGGTGCGGATCATGAGCGGACAAACCGGCCTGCCGCGGGGCCCCTGGCTGGACGGCACGCGGCACAGCTTCGTCTTTTTGGGGGAAGCGGGCAGCGGCAAGAGCGAGATCGCCATCAGCTTCGCCAAGGCCCTGGCCCAGGCGGATCCCCGCCCCGTCCACTTCTTCGACCTGGACATGACCAAACCCCTGTTCCGCTCCCGGGACGCGGGGGCGGAGCTGGAACAGGCGGGCGTCACCGTCCACTACCAGGAGCAGTTCATGGATGCCCCCACCCTGGTGGGCGGCGTGACGCCCACCCTCCGGGACGAGAACCGGCTGGCGGTGCTGGACGTGGGGGGGGACTACATCGGCGCCCGCTCCATCGGCGGCTTTGCGCCCCAGCTCAACAGGCCCTCCGCCGCGGTGTTCTACGTGATCAATGCCTACCGCCCTTGGTCGGACACCATCGAACACATCGACGGCACCCTGGGCAAGATTCTGGGCGTGTCCCACGTGAAGCTGACCCAGCTGTTCCTGGTGGCCAACCCCAACAACGGGGCAAGCACCACCCTGGGCGAGGTGGTGGAGGGCTTCCACAGAACGGACGCCCTGGTGCGGGAGTATCTGCCCCTGTCCTTCGCCTGCGTCCGGGAGGAGCTGGCGGCGGAGGCGGCCCAGGCCCTGCCCGTCCCCGTGTTCCCCCTGAAGCTGGCCCTGGCCTACCCCTGGCAGGACATAGGAACCGATTGAGGCCGTCCGGCCCCGTGGTTATAAACATTTGGAGAAAGGAGGGCTTTCCATGGCAATGATCAAAGTGATCGCCGAGCGCTGCAAGAGCTGCGGGTACTGCGTCAAGTACTGCCCCAAGCAGGTGCTGGCGGTGGGCAAGCACGTCAATTCCAAGGGCTATGAGTACATTGAGCCGGTGAACCAGGACGCCTGCATCGCCTGCTGTATGTGCGCCCGCATCTGTCCCGACGGCGCCATCGAAGTCTACAAGTAAAAGGAGAGGAACCACTATGGCAAGAGTATTGATGAAGGGCTGCGAGGCCATCGCCGAAGCGGCCGTCCGCGCCGGATGCCGGTTCTTCGCCGGCTACCCCATCACCCCGCAGAACGAGATCCCCGAGTACTTCGCCCGCCGTATGCCCGAGGTGGGCGGCACCTTCGTCCAGGGCGAGTCCGAGGTTGCCTCCGTGAACATGGTGTACGGCGCCGCCGCCGCCGGCACCCGGAGCATGACCTCCTCCTCCTCCCCCGGCGTGGCCCTGAAAAGCGAGGGCATTTCCTACTGCGCCGCCGCCCGGATCCCCATCGTGTACGCCAACATCTCCCGGGGCGGCCCCGGCGTGGGCGCCATCCAGCCCGCCCAGCAGGACTACTTCCAAGCCACCAAGGCCAGCGGCAACGGCGGCTTTGAAATGCTGGTGCTGGCCCCCTCCACGGTCCAGGAGGCGGTGGACCTGACCTATGCCGCCTTCGACTACGCCGACCGGGACCGCAACCCCGTGCTGATCCTGGCGGACGGCGTCATCGGCACCATGATGGAGCCGGTGGAGCTGCCCCCCATGAAGTCCGATGAGGAGATCGCCGCCATCAAGGCGGGCAAGGCCAAGTGGGCCTGCACCGGCCATGAGCTGGACTACGCCAACCGGGCCTGGATCCAGCCCGGCCAGTGGGACACCGTGAAGATGCAGCAGGAGAACGAGAAGGCCGCCGCCCTGTACGCCTCCTGGGAGAAGGACGTGCAAGTGGAGGAGTACCAGGTGGAGGACGCGGAGGTGGTTATCGCCGCCTACGGCGTGTCCGCCCGGATCGGCAAGTCCGTGGTGGACATCTGCCGGGCCGCAGGGAAGAAGGTGGGCCTCATCCGGCCCATCACCGTCCACCCCTTCCCCTACGCCGCCTTCGACCACATCAACTACAGCGTCTGCAAGGCCGTGCTGGACGTGGAGATGTCCATCCCCGCCCAGCTGGTGCAGGACGTGCGCATGGGCGTAAAGGGCCGCTGCCCCATCGAGACCTGCCTGTGCTCCGGCGGCAACATCATGAGCCGGGAGGCCGTCCTCAAGGCCGTGGACGCCGTTCTGGACAAGTAAGGGGGAGACAGACATGGAAAAGATTTATTCCCGCACCACCACCATCCAGGAGGACAAGGTGTCCGGGTTCTGCCCCGGCTGTATGCACTCCACCGTGGTAAAGCTCATCGGCGAAGTGCTGGACGAGCTGAAGCTGGTGGACAAGGCCGTCATGGTCACCGGCATCGGCTGCTGCGGCCTCCACATGGACTACATCGCCTACGACACCATCACCGCCCCCCACGGCCGGGCCACCGCCGTGGCCACCGGCATGAAGCGCACCAGCCCCGACTCCCTGATCTTCACCTATCAGGGAGACGGCGACTTCGCCTCCATCGGCCTGGGCGAGTCCATCTCCGCCGCCAACCGGGGGGAGAATATCACCGTGATCTTTATCAACAACGGTATCTACGGCATGACCGGCGGCCAGATGGCCCCCACCACCCTGCTGGGCATGAAGGCGTCCACCGCCCCCAAGGGCCGGATCGCCGAGGAGCACGGCTATCCCATGCACATGTGCGAGATCCTCAACCAGCTCACCGCGCCCTGCTACCTGGAGCGCACCAGCTGCAATACGCCTCAGAACGTGATTAAGACCAAGAACGCCATCAAGAAGGCATTCAAAAACCAGATGGAGGGCAAAGGCTTCTCCATGGTGGAGATCGTCACCAGCTGCCCCACCAACTGGGGCCTGGATCCGCTGGACGCCCTGGACTTCATCGAGCAGAAGATGCTGCCCGAGTTCCCGCTGGGCGTTATCCGCGACAGATAAGGGGGGTACGCGACTATGGAAACCAATCTGTGTGTAGCCGGCTTCGGCGGCCAGGGCGTCATGACCCTGGGCAAGTTCCTGGCATCCGCCACCTGTGACGCCACCGATAAGAACGTCACCTTCTTCCCCTCCTACGGCGCGGAGCAGCGGGGCGGCACCGCCAACTGCTTTGTGGTTATCTCCGACGGGATGATCGGCGCCCCCCTGGGGGACGTGATGGACGATCTGATTGTCATGAACGGACCCTCCCTGGCCAAGTTCCTCAAGACCCTCAAGCCCGGCGGGACGCTGTTTATCAACAGCTCCATCGTGGACGAGAAGGACGTGAACCGGGACGACGTGAAGGTGGTGAAGGCCCCCGTCACCGAGCTGGCCCTGGAAATGGGGAACGCGAAGGTGCTGAACGTGATCATGCTGGGCGTGTACGTGGGCTATACCGAGGTGGTCCCCCCCGAGGTGGTGTGGGACACCATTGAGCACAAGCTGGGCAAGAAGCCCAAGCTGCTGCCGCTGAACAAGGCCGCCTTTGAGAAGGGCCTGGAGCTGGGCAGGGCCCAGAAGTAACCGCCTAAACGCAAAACGGGGCCGGCTCACCCCGTGAGCCGGCCCTTGCGGGAAGCGTCCCTATTCGTGATCCTTCAGCCAATTCAAAATGGCGGGGGCGGACTGGTCCATGTAGGACTGGAGGGCAGCGCACACCGCGCCTGCGTCCTCATCCTCCACGCCGTCCCGGACGGCTGTCAGCTCGGCGGTGTGGCCGCTCCAGCCGGGGCACTCGGCGTAGATGTGCCTCAGCAGGAGCATCTGCCCCTGGATGGCCACCATGCTGCGGTCCAGGCGGCGGTTGCCGCAGTGGTGGTAGAACACCCCGATGAGGTTATGCACCGCCTTCACCCCCTCCCGGGGAGAGCGGGCGGACTTGTAGCGGTCCAGCTGTTCCTCGATGGCGTCCAGCATTTCCTCCAGATTGCCGTTCTTCATGGCCAGCCGCACCGCCGCGTGCTGGAGGGTGAGGGCCAGTTCGTGGATCTCCCGGACGTCGTGTTCGTCCAGGGTCAGCACACGGGCGCCCACATTGTTCTCGTAGATCACCAGCTCCTCCTGCTGGAGGCGGTTCACCGCCTCCCGGATGGGGGTGCAGCTCACCCCCAGGTCGGACTGGAGCTCGTTTACGTTGAGCCGGGTGCCCATGGGGATTTTCAGGGTGATGA
>CASTQR010000080.1 GCA_949451265.1 uncultured Eubacteriales bacterium
CTTACTTTTGCCCTCATTGCCATCCTTATTAGAAGATTTTAAACAGGCTCTTATAGCATTCGTCTCCGTGGGTGTGGCCCGGCTCCCGCTCCTCCTCGATGCATACCAGGCGCTGGGCCCAGCCATAGCACGTGTCGGTGTGGGTGTGGCCCTGGCCCTCCTGCCGGCCACAGATGACGTGATGGAGTACGCCCGGGCCGACAAGCTGCGGCAGCGCCTGAGCAATTGCCGGTCGGAACACGAGAAGCTCCAGCACGAGACGGAGCGGCTGCTGGGGGACTACCACGACGAGGGGAAGAACCCCAGCCCCATGGCGAAAAGCATGTCGTGGATCAAGACCAACGCCAAGCTGGCGGTGGACGCCTCCGACGCCACCATCGCCGACCTCATGACCGACGGCTGCAATATGGGGGTGAAGTCCCTGAACCGCTACCTGAACCAGTACAAGGCCGCCGACGAGGTGTCCAAAGACATCGCCAAGCGGCTGATCAACCTGGAGGAGGAGCTGGTGGTGGACATCCGCTCCTACCTGTAGGGGCAGGCCGGTCAAAAGACCTTCGCCGGCTTCAATGGGCCGGCGGAGGTCTTTTTCACATCCCCTGCTTGTCATCGGCGGCGGGGTTGTCCAGCAGGGCCCCGTCCGCCCCGAAGCGGGAGCCGTGGCAGGGGCAGTCCCAGGACTGTTCCGCCCCGTTCCAGCGGAGAGCGCAGCCCATATGGGGGCACCGGGGGACGGTGGGCTTCAGCAGGCCCAGGGCCGACTCCAGGCTGTTGACAAACAGCTGGGGCCGCAGGACCGTCCGGCCTGGGTCGAACAGGGCCGCATAGGGGTTTTCCCGCCTCTGGAGCAGATCCGCCAGCACCCCGGCGGCGGCCATGGCGGAGGTGTTCCCCCACTTGTTGAAGCCGGCGGCCACGTACAGGCCCCGCGTCCGGCCCCCGTACCGGCCCACATAGGGAACCCCATCCAGGCTCATGCAGTCCTGGGCAGCCCAGCGGGCGGCAATACGGGCCTGGGGGTAGTGGCGGCGGGTGAAGGCCTCCAGCTCCCGCCAGCCCCCCGCCGGCTTCCCGGTGCGGCCGCCCCCGCCACCCAGCAGAAGCAGCTCCCCCGCGTCCCGAAAGGTGAGCCCCCCTTCCGCCTCGTCCACGTACATACCGCCCACCTCCGGGGCGTCCTTTAGGGCCAGCAGGTAGGAGCGGCTCTGGTACAGCTTGAGGAAGTAGCCGCCGTGCTTGTTGAGGGTTGGGAAGTGGGTGGCAATGACGATCTGCCCCGCCGTGATCGTCCCCCGGTTGGTCACCGCCCGGCCGGGGGCCAGCTCCAGCACCTTGGTGTCCTCAAAGATCCGCAGGGGCTTGGCCACGGCGGCGGCGAATTTCAGAGGGTGAAATTGGGCCTGTCGGGGGAAGCGCACCGCCCCCGCCACCGGGAAGGGCAGGGGCACGCCGTCCACCAGCCGGGCGGCAAAGCCCAGCCGGTCCAGGGCGGTCAGCTCCCGCTCCAGCTTGTCCCGGCTGTCCAGGGAGTAGACGTAATGATCCGCCTCCGTATAATCACAGTCGATGCTTTGGCACAGGGCCCGGTACTCGTCCAGCGCCGACAGGTTGGCCTCCAGGTAGAGGCGGGCCCGCTCCGCCCCGAACCGGCGGATCAGCTTGTGGTAGATCAGGCCGTGCTGGGCGGTGAGCTTGGCGGTCATGCCCTTGGTGGTGCCGCCGCAGATCCGGGACGCCTCCACCAGGGCATAGTCCACCCCTGCCTGGGCCAGCTTGTGGGCGCACAGCAGGCCCGCCAGACCGCCGCCCACGATCAACGCGTCCGTGCGCAGATCCTCCTTCAGGCAGTTAAACCGGGGCAGCTCCGCCGTCTTTGCCCAGATAGAATCCATTCCGATCACCTCGCTGGTAGTAAGGTACCCAGAATTTCGGGGCTTATCCCCCGGCGGCGTATTGGCGGAGGCAGTCCAGTGGTGCAAGGATTTGGAGGAGTACGCCACCATCTGCCTGCCCGGCCCCTGTCCCGGAAATTTTCGGAAATTTTCCCGTTCCCCCTTGACAAACCACCCCCGCCTGCGTATAATACACCGTAACAACCAAACAGCACAAACCAGTGACGGAGAGAAGTACCCGGCACGGCAAGCCTTTTCAGAGAGCCCCCGATGGTGGAAACGGGGCGGCGGGCGGCCGGCGAATGGACTCCGGAGGGCGGACCGAACGGCGAAGGGGCCAAGTAGGGACCGACGGGATTCCCACCCGTTATCCATCGGGGCGCGTATGATGGTACGCGTAAGCGAGCGGGCGTTTTATGACGTCAATTTGGGTGGTATCGCAGAAGCAGCAGCTTTTGTCCCATGTGTGGGGCAAAGGCTTTTTTGTTTGCCTTTTCCTCCCCGGGTTCCGGCAAAATCCGGGTCATCTGCCACTCAAAATCATAATATGGAGGAAAACACCATGAAAAAGCGCAACGTATGCAAGAAGTTCTTCGCCATCGCCGCGGCGGCGGCCCTGTCCCTCTCCCTGTTCGCCTGCAACGGCGGCTCGGTCACCAGCTCCGACGGCCCTACGATGACCGTGGGCGGCACCGGCAAGACCTACAAGGCCGCCATCATCAAGCTCACCGATCACCCCTCCCTGAATGAGATCGCGGACGCCATCGAGGAGCGGCTTGACAAGCTGGCCGCCGACAACGGCATCACCATCGAGTACGAAACCACCTCCGGCCAGGGGGACGAGACCGTCCTCAAGCAGCTGGCCGACCAGGCCATCGCCGACAAGGTGGATGTGATCATCCCCGTGGCCACCCCCGCCGCCAAGATCTCCGCCCTGGCCGCCGAGGACACCAAGACCCCCGTGGTATTCTCCGCCGTGTCCTACCCGGACGATGAAAACGTAAAGCTGGACGGCATTGACTACGTCACCGGCACCAGCGACGCCCTGAACACCCGGTTCATCATCGACATGATGCTGGCCCAGAACCCGGACGTGAAGAAGGTGGGCCTGCTGTATTCCCTGTCCGAGGACAACTCCATCCGGCCCATCGCCGAGGCCAAGGCGTACCTCACCGAGAAGGGCATCGCCTTCTCCGAGCAGACCGCCAACTCCAACGACGAGGTCATCGCCGCCGCGGCCGCCCTGGCCGCTGAAAAGGTGGACGCCGTCTTCACCCCCACCGACAACAAGATCGCCGTGGCCGAGCTGGCCATTTACCAGAGCCTCATCGACGCGGGCATCCCCCACTACACCGGGGCGGACTCCTTCGTGCGCAACGGCGCCTTTGCCACCTGCGGCGTGAACTACACCGAGCTGGGCGGGCGTACCGCCGACCTGGCCTATGAGGCCATTACCAAGGGCATGGACGGCCTGGAGGACTACTATCTCATGGACGGCGGCATCATCACCGTGAACACCGAGACCGCCGCCGCCCTGAACGCCGACTACTCCATGTTCAAGGACATGGGCACCCTGGTGGAAGTGCAGACCACCGAGGACTGAGCGATGGAAACACAGGACTATCTGCGGGAATTTTATGAGGGACACTGCGACGAGGACGCGCGTCTGCAAAGCCGCCATGGGAGGGTGGAGTTCCTCACCACCACGCGGTATATTGAGCAGTATTTGAAGCCGGGGGATCGGATCATTGAAATCGGGGCGGGAACGGGCCGGTACTCCCACGCCCTGGCGCAAAAGGGTTACTCCGTGGACGCGGTGGAGCTGCTGGAGCATAACATAGAGGTGTTCCGGCAGAACACCCTCCCCGGCGAACCGGTGACCGTCCGACAGGGGAATGCGCTGGATCTGTCCGGGTTCCCGGACGACGCCTACGACATCACCCTGCTTCTCGGCCCGCTGTACCACCTGTATACGGCGGAGGAGCAGAAAAAGGCGCTCACCGAGGCCCTGCGGGTGACAAAACCGGGCGGGGTGGTGTTTGCCGCCTACTGCGGCAGCGACGCCACTGCCATCCAGTACTGCTTTGTCCGCGGTATGTTCCGTGATCCGCGCAACCTGGCTCTGGCGAACCCGATGACCTTCAAGCTGGGCTCCGATCCGGCGCATATCTTTGCCCTCCACCGCCGGGAGGAGATCGACGCGCTGATGGACGGCTTACCCGCCACCCGTCTCCATTTTGTGGGCACGGATCTGTTTACCTGCTACATGAAGGACACCATCGACCAGATGGACGACGAACTGTACGGCCTGTATCTGCAATACCACTTCGCCGTATGTGAGCGGCCCGATCTGGTGGGCGCGTCCAACCACTTCCTGGACGTGTTCCGGAAACTGTAAACGGCCCCGCCCCCAGTTCCGCCGGGGGTGGGCGCACGAGAGGAGCTGACCCCTGTGGGTTCCATACTTTTGATCTCCCAGACCGCCCTGGAGCTGGGCTTCCAGTACGCCCTGGTGGCCATGGCCCTGTTTTTGAGCTACCGCATCCTGGACATCGCCGACCTGACCACCGACGGCAGCTTTGTGCTGGGCGCGGCGGTGTCCGTGATGGTGACGGCGGCGGGCCACCCCATCCTCGCCATCCCGGCAGCCATGCTGGCGGGGGCCTGCGCCGGCTTCGTCACCGCCTTTTTGCAGACCCGCATGGGGGTGCCCTCCATCCTGGCGGGCATCATCACCAACACCGGGCTTTACACCATCAACCTGATGGCCATGGGCTGGAAGTCCAGCGCCAGCCTCATGAAGAAGGACACCCTGTTCTCCCTGGCGAAAACCCTGTTCGCGGGCACGCCGCTGGACGGTTTCTGGACGGCGTGGTACGAGCTGATCCTCTCCGCCGCCGTCACCATCCTGGCGGGGGTGGTGCTGTACCTGTTCCTGGGCACCCGGCTGGGACTGAGTATCCGGGCCACCGGAGACAACCGGGACATGGTGCGGGCCTCCTCCGTCAACCCCACCTTTACCATCACCGTGGGGCTGTGCTTTGCCAACGCCCTCACCGCCCTGTCCGGCGGGGTGGTGGGCCAGTACCAGCGCACGGTGGACATGGGCTCGGGCACCGGCATCGTGGTCATCGGGCTGGCCTGCCTCATCATCGGCGAGACGGTGGTGGGCCGCCGGGGGATGGGCCGGGGGGTCATCGCCGTCATGGTGGGCTCCATCATCTACCGCTTTATCTACGCCATCGTGTTCTACACCAAGGTGGTACCGGTGGACTGCCTGAAGCTGCTCACCGCCGCCGTGGTTGCCCTGGCCATCGCCGCCCCCACCCTCAAGGCGGGCGCGGGTTTACAGAAGCGGAAGCTGGCCGCGGGCCGGAAAGGGGGGCGCTGATATGCTGCGGGTAGAACACATCTCCAAAACCTTCAACCCCGGTACCGTCAACGAGAAAACGGCGCTGGACAATCTCTCCCTCCACCTGGCCCCCGGCGATTTCGCCTCCATCATCGGCTCCAACGGGGCGGGCAAGTCCACCCTGCTGAACGCCGTGGCGGGCAGCTTCACCGTGGACTCCGGCTCTATCACCCTGGGCGGCGAGGACGTGACCTTCGTGCCCAACCACAGGCGCAGCCGGGTCATTGGGCGGCTGTTCCAGGATCCTCTCCGGGGCACCGCCCCCTCCCTCACCATTGAGGAGAACCTGGCCCTGGCCTACCTCCGCTCCTCGGAGGGCACCGCCCCCCTGAGCCGGATCCGCAAAAAGGACAAGGCCCTTTTCGCGGAGCGGCTGAAGCTGCTGGGTATGGGGCTGGAGGATCGGATGCGCCAGCCGGTAGGCCTGCTGTCCGGCGGGCAGCGGCAGGCCCTCACCCTGCTGATGGCCACCCTGGTGACGCCCAAGCTGCTGCTGCTGGACGAACACACCGCCGCTCTGGACCCCGCCACGGCGGAGAAGGTGCTGGAGCTCACCCGCTCCATTGTGGCGGAAAACCATATCACCTGCCTCATGGTCACCCACAATATGCGGCAGGCCCTGGAGCTGGGAAGCCGGACGCTGATGATGTCCCAGGGCCGGATTGTGCTGGACGTGTCCGGGGACGAACGGGCGGGCATGACGGTGGACGACTTGCTGGCCCGGTTCAAGGCGGACACGGGTAAGGATCTGGACAACGACAGGATACTGCTGTCCGAATAGGAAACGCGAAAGCGCCCCACGGCACAGCCGCGGGGCGCTTTTATATCTTGCAAAATATAAATTACAGATGGGCCAGCCGCAGATCGTCCCCGTAGAAGGTGAGCTCCTGGTAGAGCCCGCCAATCCGGGAGGTGAGCTGGGGGGTGTACCGCTGGGCGAGCTGCTCCAGGGACAGGTTGGTGGAGATGATGGTGTGCCGTCCGGCCTGGAGGCGGCCGTTGACCACCTCATATAAGGTGGTCTGTGCCAGGGGGGTGGTGAACTCGCTGCCCAGGTCGTCCAGGATCAGCAGGTCGCAGGACAGGAACCGCCTCGTCTCGTCCCTGGCCTGGCGGCCCTCCCCGGCGTCCCTGGCAAAGCGGCGGGTCTCGAAGGAGGCGAACAGGCTGATGGCGGTGTCGTACACCACAGAGTACCCCCGGCGGGACACCTCCCTGGCAACGCAGCCGGACAGGAAGGTCTTGCCCAGGCCGGTGCCCCCGGAAAACAGCAGGTTGTGCAGGGGGTAATGGGGGAACTGCTTGGCGTACCCCTCGCACACCTGCACCACCCGGCGCATCTGCTCTCGGGGGGAACGGCTTCGCCCCTGCCAGGGTGCGTCGCTGTACACGTCCAGGCGGAGCTTGTCAAAATCCTGTTCATCGGTGAGGTTCAGCAGGGCGGTGAGGGCCTTGATCTGCTCCTGGGCGCACAGCTCCCGCAGGCAGGTACACATCTGTCCCCCCTCGATCCAGCCCCGGTCGCCGCACTTGGGGCAGACGGGGACGGCGTCCAGGGCGTCGGGGCCGTACCCCAGCCCCGCCAGAAGCTGGGCCCGCTCCGCCTGCAGGGCCTCGTTCCGGGCGCGGATGGCGGCGATCTCCGGGCCATCCGCCGCCACCGGCCTGCTCCCGACGGCCAGCTCGGCCAGCTCCGCCATGGTGCCCCGGAGGGCGGCGTCGAGCTGGTGCAGCCGGGGCTCCTGGGTGTACAGCGTCCGCTCCCGCTCAAAGCGGAGGCGGTCCACCCTGTTCCGGCGGCGCTCCAGCCGGGCCAGCGCGCGGCGCGTTACCTCGGGTTCATAGGCCATATCAGCCGCCCCCTTTCTCCTGTTGGGCTAAGAATTGATCCAGCCAGTCGCTGTTTTTGTCGATGCGCTCCTGGGTGGGCTGGAAGTCCTGGGGCTGGGCCTGGGCGGGCCTGGCGGGCCGGGACGGGGGCCTGTCCCCCGCCTCCACCTGCTGGGGCGTCCGGAACCCGGCGGCGTGCCAGGACTG
>CASTQR010000081.1 GCA_949451265.1 uncultured Eubacteriales bacterium
CCAACGCCATGGTGCCCGCCAGGTAGCCCTCCCGGGCGGACTGCCACTCCGACAGTTTGTCGGCGGCCCGCTTGTACTGGTCGTCTACCCGCAGGGCTTTGTCCACCCACAGGATCAGGCTGGAATCGGACTGCTCCGCCTCCGCCTGGGCCTCCTGGGTCAGTCCCCAGGTCAGACTCTCCGGATCGAAGATGTAGCCAAACTCGTTGGCCTCCAGGCAGGCCCGGATGGTGGGGTAGTAGATGTAGCGTTCCCCGTCCGCGCCCACCACCCGCAGCACCTTGGTGTCGCCGTTTTCGTCCGCCAGGATCCGGTTTTCCGGAATGGTTACGGGCTCGCCCTGGAGATCCATCAGTTGGGCGGGCGTCCCTTCCTCCCTGGCCTCCCGGGCCATGTCCGCCCAGGTGGGCAGCAGGTCGCGCCACGCAGAATCATTCCAGACGCCGTCAAAGTCCCCGGCGTTGGCGCTGTTGGCCGGGTGATCCACGTTATAATATTCCCAGTCCGCCTCGATGCTCTGGGTCTTGTATGCGCCCCGGCGGAAGATCACCCCGTAGTCCACCTCCGCCTGGGCGCTGTCCTCCTGGGTATTGCCGTAGACGATCTTGCCGTCCTTGTCCAGCAGCTGCCAGCGCAGGTTGGTGGCCCCGGCGTCGAATTTTGCCTCAAACCGCTCGATGGACCGCCGCTCCAACAGATCCAGCTCCTGCCCCGCCGCCTGCCGGTCCTTTAGGTCCACCAGCTCGCGCACCATGAAGTAGTCCTGCCGCACCAGGTAGGTGCGGGTATAGCCCCCGGTGCTGCCTGCGGTGTCGTAGTAGGCCTCCGTCCACAGGGCGTCGAAATTGGCCAGCTGGTACCAGGCCATGATGGCCGTGGCGGTGAACGCCGCCACGGCCGCAATGAAGGCTAACGCCTTCATTAAGATGTTTTCCCGCCACTTCATGACATCTTCTCCATTTTATACCCCAGCCCCCACACCACCTTCAGATACCGGGGGTTGGCGGGGTCAATCTCGATTTTCTCCCGGAGGTGCCGGATGTGGACGGCTACGGTGTTCTCGCTGCCCAGGGCCGGGTCGTTCCACACCTGCTCGTAGATCTGGGCGGTGGAGAACACCCGCCCCAGGTTCTTCATCAGCAGCCGCAGGATGTTATACTCGATGGGGGTCAGGCTCACCGGCTCCCCGTCCACCGTCACCGACTTGGCCTCGTCGTCCATGAGGATGGTGCCGTTGCGCAGCGCGCCGTCCCCCTCCTCCGCCACCGCCTTGCCCCCCAGGGTGGTGTACCGCCGCAGCTGGCTCTTCACCCGGGCCAGCACCTCGATGGGGTTGAAGGGCTTGGTGATATAGTCGTCCGCGCCGATGTTCAGGCCCAGCACCTTGTCGGTGTCCTCACTCTTGGCGGTGAGGAGGATGATGGGGATGTTCCCCTCCTCCCGGAGCTTGGCGGTGGCCCGGATGCCGTCCAGCCGGGGCATCATCACGTCCATGAGGATCAGGTCGATGTTCTCCGACCGCACCGCGGCGATGGCCTCCTCCCCGTTGTAGGCGGACACCGTGCGGTAGCCCTCGCTGGTGAGGTAAATTTCCAGCGCCGACACAATGTCCTTGTCGTCGTCGCAGATCAAAACCGTGTACATGGTCTATCCCCCCTGTTGCGGATCTTCTATACTATTATTCTACCCAACTGCCCATTAAGCCGCAAGGGGGAAAATCTTTAAATTCCGTTTAAGGCGCAAAAAAGCCTTCCCCCCACAGGAGGGGAAGGCGGCATCGCCGCAGGCGGTGACGGATGAGGGGGTGTATCGGAGGGGCGCCGCGTATCTGCCCCCGCAAAGGGGCGGCTTAGCGCCGCCCCCTTTAATCATACCACCCGATTTCGCTCAATATCCCCATGTTGGGATAGCGGGCGTGGAGCACCTTGTCGGGGTAGGCGGCGTCCAGGAACCGGCTGACGGCCCCCAGGGCGGGCTCCCCCTCCCGGCGGCGGTCCATGCGGCCCAGGGCGGCGGCTGTGACGGCGGTGCTGAACAGCAGGAACGCCGCGGCCCCCAGGGCGATCCGCCGCCCCTGCTGCCGGGGGATGCGGGCCACGAAGCCGTACAGCGCCGGGCACACCGCCCGCACCCACAGCACCGCCGCCGCCCCCCAGAACAGGCAGAACACCAGGTTCACCCGCCCGTTCAGGTTCAAGGGCAGATGGCGGTAGTCCCAGAAGCAGGCCCCGAACAGCGCCTCCTGAAGCCAGGAGCACAGGTACTCGTACACGCCGCCCAGCACGGTGCCAGCCAAAAAGATCCGGGCGGTGGAGCGGCTGTCCATCCGGTGGAACACCAGGGTCAGCAGCACCGCCCCGGCCCCCCAGACGATGCTGAACTGGCCGTACAGCAGGCTGCTCCGGCTGGTCAGCTCCCCCCGGGTGACAAGCCAGAACACCACCTCCACCAGATCTCCCGCCACCCCGGCGATGAGGAACAGCCAGAACACCCAGTACAGGGTGAGGGGCGCGCGGGAGACGTTTAGGGTGGGCTGTGCGCCCCGTTTTGCTGTCGATAGGGTAGTCATGGCGTGCCTCCTGTTCCACGGGCGGTTGGGTTTTGTGTGATCAAATATAGCACGCCTCCGGTGGGAAAATGCGAAAGGAATTATAAAGGATTCCTTAAATTTGCATAGAGAAGTGTACGGGGACAGCGTATTTCAAAAAACCGGGAAAGCCCTGCATATCAAGCGGGCTTTGGCAGGCTGAAACAGCTTCAGGCGGAGGGATGGCTGGGCGACGGCTGGAATACAGGGCACACCGCCTAAAACAAGATAAAGAGATGAAACTTTTTTGCCGTTGCAAATTCTTGCGGTTTGTGCTATCATAAAATGAGAAAAGTTCTGATGCTGTTTTAAGCGGGAGACGCTTCAATAAACCGGAAACCATTGCGGCGCCTGCGTGAGAAATTGAAAGGAGAACGCAATGAAGCCATACGCGGAACTGACCAGGGAGGAGCTGGAGGGCCTGAAGGCCCAGCTCAAGGCTGAATATAAGGAGTACCAGGGCAAGGGGCTGAGCCTGAACATGGCCCGGGGCAAGCCCTGCACGGAGCAGCTGGACCTGTCCATGGGCATGATGGACGTGCTGGGCAGCGGGGACGACCTGACCTGTGAGGACGGCACCGACTGCCGGAACTACGGCGTGCTGGACGGCATCAAGGAGGCCAAGGAGCTCATTGGCGACATGATGGAGAACCCCATCGACAGCATTATCATCTACGGGAACTCCAGCCTGAACGTGATGTACGACACCATTTCCCGCTCCATGACCCACGGCGTCATGGGCTCCACCCCCTGGTGCAGGCTGGACAAGGTGAAGTTCCTGTGCCCCGTGCCGGGGTATGACCGCCACTTCGCCATCACCCAGTATTTCGGCATCGAGATGATCAACGTGCCCATGACCCCCACCGGGCCGGACATGGACATGGTGGAGAAGCTGGTGGCCGCCGACGAGGCCATCAAGGGGATCTGGTGCGTGCCCAAATACTCCAACCCCCAGGGCATCTCCTACTCCGACGAGACGGTGCGGCGGTTCGCCCGCTTAAAGCCCGCCGCCAAGGACTTCCGCATCTACTGGGACAACGCCTACGGCGTCCACCACCTGTACGACCACGACCAGGATCACCTCATCGAGATCCTGGCGGAGTGCAAGCGGGCGGGGAACCCGGATCTGGTGTATAAATTCGCGTCCACCTCCAAGATCAGCTTCCCCGGCTCCGGCCTTGCCGCCATCGCCACCTCTCCCAACAACATGGAGGACATCAAGGCCCAGCTTGCCATCCAGACCATCGGCCACGACAAGGTGAACCAGCTCCGGCACGTGCGGTTCTTCGGCAACATCCACGGCCTGATCGAGCATATGCGCCTCCACGCCGACATCCTCCGCCCCAAGTTTGAGATGGTGATCAACACCCTGGAGAGCGAGCTGGGCGGCCTGGACATCGGCGCCTGGACCTCCCCCAAGGGGGGCTACTTCATCTCCTTCGACGCCCTGGACGGCTGCGCCAAGCAGATCGTGGCAAAGGCGAAAAAGGCGGGCGTGGTGATGACCGGGGCGGGGGCCACCTACCCCTATGGCAGGGATCCCCATGACAGCAATATCCGCATCGCCCCCACCTACCCCTCCCTGGAGGATCTGCACACGGCCATGAAGATCTTCACCCTGTGCGTGAAGCTGGTGTCCATTGACAAGCTGTTAAAGCCCGCGGCGGAGGCGTGAGCCATCCGCCCAGGCCGCAAAAAAGCACAAGGGGCGTTTGCCCCTTGTGCTTTTCCATGTTCCCGCGAGGCAGATCACACCTGCCGCTTCTCCGTCCGCAGCACAATGTCCTCCTGCTCCACAGCCAGGCACAGGGTGTCCCCCGCCGTGAGCCGCTCCGACAAAAGCAAGTCGGCGGCGGGCTCCTCCACCCTCCGGCGCACTGCCCGGCGGATGGGCCGGGCCCCCTGCTCCGTCTCCGCCCCGGGGTCGGCCAGCAGGGTGACGGCCTCCCATCGGGCGTCCAGATCCACCCCCAGCCGGTCCAGCCGCTCCCGCACGCCCCCCAGCATCCGCAGGGCAATGCGCTCCAGGTCCCGGCGCTCCAGCCGGTCGAACAGGATCACCTCGTCCAGGCGGTTGAGGAACTCCGGCTTGAACCGGCCCTTCAGCTCCGCCATGACCTCCTCCCGGCGGCGGTCGCTGGAGCTCCCCCCGGCGAAGCCCAGGGGGGGCGACTTGCTGACGATCTTCCGGGCCCCCACGTTGGAGGTCATCACCACCACCGTATTCCGGAAGTCCGCCTTCCGGCCCTGACCGTCGGTGAGCTGGCCGTCCTCCATCACCTGGAGGAGGATGTTCTGCATATCGTCGTGGGCCTTTTCCAGCTCGTCGAACAGCACCACCGACCAGGGGCGGCGGCGCACCTGCTCCGTGAGCTGGCCCCCCTCCTCGTGGCCCACGTAGCCGGGGGGCGAGCCCACCAGGCGGGACGCGGCGTGCTTCTCCATATACTCCGACATATCGAAGCGGATCAGGGCCTCCTCGCTGCCGAACAGGGCGGCGGCCAGGGCCCGGCACAGCTCCGTCTTGCCCACCCCGGTGGGGCCCAAAAACAGGAATACCCCGATGGGCCGGTTGGGCTCCTTCAGCCCCACCCGGCTGCGGCGGATGGCGGCGGCCACGGCGGACACCGCCCTGTCCTGCCCCACCACCCGGCGGTGGAGCTCCCCCTCCAGCTCCAGCAGGCGCTTGGCCTCCCCCTTGGTGATGGACTCCAGGGGGATCCCCGTCCACTGTGAGAGCACCGCCGCCACATCCTCCCGCCCAAGCTCCCTTGCCGGGTTCCCCTTCTGGCGGGTCTGCTTCCGGTCCAGCTCCCGGCGGAAGTCGGCTTCCGCGTCCCGCAGCATAGCCGCCCGCTCAAAGTCCTGCATGGCGATGGCCTGGGCCTTCTCCCTTGCCGCCCGCTCCGCCCGGTCGGACAGCGCCCGGAGGGACACGGGCACCTCCTCCTCCATCCGCAGCCGGGCCGCCCCCTCGTCGATGAGGTCAATGGCCTTGTCCGGCAGGTAGCGGTCGGGGAGGTACCGCTGGCTCAGCTCCACCGCCGCATCGATGGCCCCGTCGGAGATGGCCAGCCCGTGGTGCTCCTCGTACCGGCGGCGCAGCCCCCGGAGGATGGCCTTGGCCTGGTCGGGGGTAGGCTCCTCCACCTTCACGGGCTGGAAGCGGCGCTCCAGGGCGGCGTCCTTCTCGATATACTTGCGGTACTCCTCCAGGGTGGTGGCCCCGACAACCTGGATCTCCCCCCGGCTCAGGGCGGGCTTGAGGATGTTGGCCGCGTCGATGGCCCCCTCGGCGGAGCCCGCCCCCACGATGTTGTGGAGCTCGTCCAGGAACAGGATCACGTTCCCGACGCGGCGCACCTCCGCCAGCACCTGGTTCACCCGCTCCTCGAACTCCCCCCGGTACTTGGTGCCCGCCACCATGGACACCAGATCCAGGCTCAGCAGGCGCTTGCCCCGCAGGGGCTCGGGCACCGCCCCGGAGGCCATGCGCAGGGCCAGCCCCTCCGCCACCGCCGTCTTGCCCACCCCCGGCTCGCCGATGAGGGCGGGGTTGTTCTTGGTCCGGCGGGCCAGGATCTGGATCACCCGGCCCACCTCCCGCTCCCGGCCCACCAGGGGGTCCAGGTTCCCCAGGGCCGCCAGCCGGGTGAGATCCCGGGAGAACTTGTCGGTGAGGCGGGTGTCGCCCCCCTGGGGGCGGACCCGCTCCTCCCGGCAGGCGGCCTGGGGATCGCCGCCGGGCCGCCCCAGCCCGTCCCGCGCGGGCTGCTTCTTGTCCCAATCCATCATAAAAAAACCTCGCAGACGCTGAAAAAATCCAAGCCGTTCCATAACGCGCAGCTCCTGTTCCATCTGTCTTTCTTTGGAGAGGATGGGAATTTTCAGCGGGAATTATACCTGCTTCCTTATCAAAAATTTCAACTTGCAATTTTTCGGAGATGTGATACAATAGGGACGGTTCAAACCATTCTGCATTTGGAGGTGTATGTTACATGGCACGCGTGATCAACGACACTTGCATTTCCTGCGGCGCTTGCGAGAGCTCCTGCCCCGTGGGCGCGATCTCCATGGGCGACGACCACATGAAGATCGACGCCGGCGCCTGCATCGACTGCGGCGCTTGCGAGGGCACCTGCCCCATGGGCGCTATCGCCGCCGAGTAATCAGGGCAAGCCACAAAGCCCCCCGCCTCCCGGTTTGGGAAGCGGGGGGCTTTCTTTTTCCGGGGCCGGGGCGGGGGAGGGGCCTTCGTCATTGTGCCAAATTTGCCCCGCTGTTTTTGGGGGCATTGGTGAAAACGCTGATTTTGTGTAAAATTTAACATAGTAGCGGAAATAGTCATGGAAATGGAGAGAAAAGTATGTTATACTGCGTAATCGGTGGGGGATGGCTATTCCCCCGCCCCAACCGCCAGCCCGCGTCTGCTTCCGGCTTCGGACCCGGCGCTGAGAGAATAAACCATATTTTTTGAGGAGGAAACGTCTATGGAAACCTATGGTCTGGAGCAGTACGGCATCACCGGCATCAAGGAAGTCGTCTACAACCCCAGCTATGAGCAGCTGTTCAAGGATGAGATGGACCCCAGCCTGGAGGGCTTTGAGAAGGGCCAGCTCACCGAGCTGGACGCCGTCAACGTCATGACCGGCATCTACACCGGCCGCTCCCCCAAGGACAAGTTCATCGTGATGGACGAGAACTCCAAGGACACCGTGTGGTGGACCTCCGACGAGTTCAAGAACG
>CASTQR010000082.1 GCA_949451265.1 uncultured Eubacteriales bacterium
GGGTGACGTACAGCCGGCACCCCTCCAGCCGCCAGGTGCCCAGGGCGGCGCAGGCGTCCTCGATGGCCTCCACCTCGGCGTGGGCGGTGGCGCGGGACAGCTCCTCCCGGCGGTTGCGGCCCCGGCCGATGATTTGTCCCTCCGGGGACACCACCACACAGCCCACGGGCACGTCGCCGTGGGGGATGCACTCCCCTGCCAGCTTCAGGGCTTCCCGCATATAGTCTTGATCCGTCATCGGATCACCTTCCTTCCTCTGTGGCCCCCTTGGGGGGCGCGCACCCATTGCCGATCTAAGATGTTTCACGTGAAACATAGAATAATGGACTCCCCCAAACCGGGGGAGTCCATTGTATCATAGGCCAAAAGAAAAGTCATCTATTGCGGGCAAAAACTTGAGCTTCTTGTTCGCCCTTTTCGCACCAAGGCTGCCAAACAATCTTGACGTCCTCCCAGTCATTTTCTTTGGAGAGAAGGGATTCATCGAGATTGTCACCGTACGGCACCTCATACGACACACCATCGTAGACGAAATGAGTTGCGCGGTAGTTATACCCATACGCGCTGTATCCGCCTTGGTTGGGGAGCTCCTGCCAGAGACACCAGCCGAAATCCTCCGAGGTGCCGCCGAGAATGAGTGAACTACTCAAGCCGGTCTCCGGGTCAGTGTGTTCGACGATATAGGGTGTTTCCATGTCGATTCGGTCAGTGATATCGGTGCGCTCCCCGTTGAGCACCAGCCAAAGGCGGCCATCCTCCAGCACAAGGGGGTCCTCCGGAAAAGCATTCCTCAAATCGGAATAGATATGTCGGTTCGGCCCGCTCATCTCCACATCGGCCACCATGGTCCCGCCAGTGAAGAGTTGATAGGTCGTCATGGGCAGGCCCGCCGCAACGCACAGCACCCCCACCGCCGCCAGTGCGGCCGCAATCAAAACTGTTTTCAGGTGCGGCCTGGGCCGCTTCTTTACCGGAACCTTCACCCGCGCCAGCACCCGCGCCTTCACCGCCTCCGGATTGGCCGTCTCCCCGCCGTCGGGGAAAAACTCCTCATCCGTGTACCCGTCCATCAGTTTGGAAATCTCCAACCGCTTCATGTCCGTAACCCTCCTGTTCTAAAATTGTCTTCAGCGTCTCCCGCCCCCGGCGCAGCCAGGTCTTGGCGGTGGACTGGTTCAGGCCCATGGCCTCCGCCGCCTCCTGGACGGTCTGGCCGTAGTAGTAATGCCGCACGAACAGCTCCCGCTGGGGCCGGTCCAGATGGCCCAGCGCCCGGTTCACCATTTGGGCTGTCTCCTTTTTGTCCAGCTCCCGGTCGGGGCCGTCCGCCTCCAGCAGGAGCACGTCCTCCTCCAGGGGCAGGCTCTCCCGGCTGGCCCGGAGCAGGTTAAAGGCCCGGTTCCGGGCGATGGCCCCCAGGTAACCCTTCACCTGCCCCGGCCGGAGCTTGGCCCGGTTGCCCCAGGCCGCTAAAAACACGTCCGCCGTCAACTCCTCCACGTCCGCCTGCCGGCCCCGGAGGATCCGGGAGATGACGGCGGAGACGTAGGGGGTGTAGCGGTCGATGAGCGCCTCCAGGGCGGGGAGGTCGCCCTGGCGCAGGGACTTGATTAACTGTTCTTCTGTCAAACCATTTTCACCACCTCGGAATTGTTTCACGTGAAACGCCGGTGTTTGCTCTTGGGAGCCTCCCGGCTGAAAAAGCTCTTTCGCCTATCATAACACAGGATTGGGGAAAATGGTTTCAGAATTTTTCTCCAGGTTATCGGGGAAACGGTTGCAATCAACTGCCAAACAGGATATAATGATCTTTACCTGCCTTGCGCGCGGCCCGATGTTTCACGTGAAACATTCGGCGGTTCGCAGGGTCGAGAGAAAGGGGAGCTGCCTCCTATGGGCAAAAGTATCGCCGTCGTCAATCAAAAAGGCGGCGTGGGTAAAACCACGTCCTGCGTCAACCTGGCCGCCGCCCTCACCGCCCAGGGGGCGCGGGTGCTGGTGTGCGACTTCGACCCCCAGGGCAACGCCACCTCCGGCTTCGGCCTGGACAAGACCCGTTCCCCCAGCATCTACGATGTGATCTTAGGGGGCGCGCCCCTGTCCAAGGCCATCGTGCCCACCAAGTGGGCGGACGTGGCCCCCTCCAACAAGGCCCTGTCCGGGGCCACAGTGGAGCTCATTGGCCTGGACCGCCGGGAGTTCCGGCTGAAGGACGCCATCGACGAGGTGAAGGGGGACTATGACTTCATCTTCATCGACTGCCCCCCCTCCCTGGAGCTGCTGACCCT
Source organism: uncultured Eubacteriales bacterium (assembly GCA_949451265.1). Next base: position 2,289 of record CASTQR010000082.1, read on the forward strand.
GGACGGGCTGTGCGCCGCCGACACCCTGCTGGTGCCCGTCCAGTGCGAGTATTACGCCCTGGAGGGCCTGTCCGACCTGCTGTACACCGTGCGGCTGGCGAAGCAGCGGCTCAACCCGGCCCTGGAGCTGGAGGGCGTAGTGCTGACCATGTACGACGGGCGCACCAACCTGTCCCTCCAGGTGGCGGAGGAGGTCAAGCGGCACTTCCCCGGCAAGGTGTACGCCTCGGTGATCCCCCGGAACGTGCGCCTGTCCGAGGCCCCCAGCCACGGCGTACCGGTGACGGTGTACGACCCCCTGTCCCGGGGGACGGATGCCTACGTGGCGCTGGCGAAGGAGTTTTTGCGGAAGAACCCCATCGCTGTGCGGGGTTAGGGCCGCAAAAGCCTTCCCCCTGCAAGGGGGAGGGCGGCACGGCGAAGCCGTGACGGATGAAGGTGCGCAAGGGGCTTATATAAACAGAAAGGAATGAACCAGATGGGAAAGACCAAAGGCGGCCTGGGCCGCGGACTGGACGCCCTCATGGGGGATGCCGCCATCCTGCAAAGCCAGGAGGCGGGCTCCGTCCTGCTGCCCATCTCCCAGGTGGAGCCGGGGCTGAACCAGCCTCGGAAGCGGTTTGACGAGGAGGCGCTGGCCGACCTGGCCGCCTCCATTGAGGAGCACGGCATCATCCAGCCCCTCACCGTGCGGCGGCTGTCCACCGGGTACTACCAGATCATCGCCGGGGAGCGGCGGTGGCGGGCGGCCAAGCTGGCGGGCCGCAGGGAGGTGCCCGTGGTCATCATTGAGGCGGACGACCGCAAGGTGATGGAGATTGGCCTCATCGAAAACCTCCAGCGGGAGGACCTGAACCCGGTGGAGGAGGCGGAGGGCTACCTGGCCCTGCTCACCGACTACGGGCTCACCCAGGAGGAGCTGGCCCGGCGGATGGGCAAGTCCCGGCCCGCCATCGCCAACGCCCTGCGGCTCACCGCCCTGCCCCCCGCCGTCCGGGGGCTGCTGGCGGAGGGGAAGCTGTCCGCCGGACACGGCAGGGCCGTCCTCATGGTGGAGGGGGAGCAGGCACAGGCCGCCTTCGCCCAAAAGATCGTGGACGAGGGCTGGAGCGTCCGGCAGGCGGAGAGCGCCGCCAAGCACTTCACCCTGGAGCCCCCCAGGGAGAAAAAGCCCAAGCCCGTGGACGAGAACCGGATGTATATCGAGAGCGCTCAGAAGGACCTGTCCCTGCGGCTGGGCCGGAAGGTCACCATCTCCAGCGGGCGGAAAAAGGGCAGGCTGGAGCTGGAATACTATGACGTGGACGACCTCAACGACCTGTTGGAGCTGCTGGGAACGCTGCCCCAGGCGGAGCGTCCCATGGAAGGGGGCGGCGAGCCGTGACTGAAAAAGATATTGGGGCCCCCGCCGAGACCCGGCGGAGCGGTTCCGGCGGGGAGCGGAGGGACAGCGGAGTGGACGGGCTTTCGCCGCGGACGGAGGCGAGTGAGCGCGGCTCGTCCCGACGAGTTTCACGTGAAACACGTCGGGACAAAGCCCGCCCTGGTTCGGAAGGCCCTGGCGGGCATTCCGAACCCCGCTCCCTTGTCCCTCCTTCCCCCACAAAGCCGAAGGACGGCTTTGTGGGGACCCCGGGGGACGATCTCCTGGAATCCATCATCAGCAAATCTATTGCCCAGCAGGAAGCTGCCCGGAATAAGCCCGACAGCGAGGAATCGGAAACGGCCCCCGGCACGCCGCCGGACGGCGAAGCCCCTCCCCCGCCAACCGAGGACGGGAACAAGGCCCACGCCCCCAACAAGCGCACCGCCGTCTACCGCTATCTGCTGGTGCTGTTCGGGGCGGCGTTTATCCTGCTGCTGCTGGCCTACTTCATCCAGCAGCGCAGCAGCGAGAACACCATCAGCGACCTGCGGGACACCATGAACCTGTCCCGGGCGGAGCTGATGGAGGAGATTGACGGCCTGCGGGAGGAGAACCAGCAGCAAAAGGACACCCTCCAGGAGCTGGAGGACGCCAGGGACGCCCTGGAGGAGGAACGGGACGCGCTGGAGCAGGAGAACCAGACCTACAGCCGGATGGTGGAATCCGACGGGTACGACCGGGAAAAGGGCCAGATGCTGGCCTGGCTGGAGCGGTTCGTCCGGGAGAGGGATTACCTCATGGCGGCGGTGGGCATCGAGTCCTTCAACAACTGGTTCGACTGGAACTGGAAAACGCCCCCCACCTCGGGCCAGCCCCCCGTTCCCGGCCAGCAGGCCCGGTTCCGGGAGCTGCGGCAGGAGGTGCTGGACCGCTCGGACTACCTGCTGGCGGAGCGCAACCCCCGGGCCACGGAGGAAAACCCCATGCTCTGGATCACCCTGGCGGAGGACCAGTTCGGGCCGGGGGAGCGGGAGGCCGCCCGGAAGCTGTGGACGATCCTCTACTACCCCACCGATAAGTTGGGCCCTACCGCCTATTCGGTGCAGCAGTACTATCAGGACGCGGCCCTGATGGACGCTCTGGAAAACGGGGCCTTCCGGCCCTCCACCCTGGAGCTGCTGGGACAGCTCAAGGCCGATCTGATCCTCCGGGGCTGGCTGGCGGAGGATGAGGACGGGGGGCTGGACGTGGTGGCCCACTACGGCGAGGACGAGCCCGACGGCGCCGTCTACGGCGGGGCCGGCTAGCAGATCGTTTCCGCCAACCTTGCCACGGGAGCAGAGCCTTTGGGGTGATTGTTTCACGTGAAACGTGGGGCGTCAATTGAGGCGGCAGGCCCTTCTCAAGGGCGCTGTGCCCCGTACCAAGATTGAAAAAGCGGCGTGCTGAACGTCCGCCCCCTCATCAGTCAGCCTTCGGCTGACAGCTTCCCCCCTGCGGGGGAACGCCAAAGGCCCGAACCGGCAGAAAGGAGGCCCCATGAAGGAAGAAAAGAACCCGGTGGACATTCTGGACGAGATCATGAACCGGAGCGGGGAGGAGCCCCGGCCCTCCTCCTGCCCGCCGAAGTTTGACCCGCCCCTGCCGGAGGAGGAACCGCCGCCCCCGGAGAAAAAGGCCCCCCTGTCCCAGCGGCTGATCCCCTGGCTGTGCGGCCTGCTGGCCGGGGTGGTGATGGTGGGCGTCCTGTGCGGGGTGGAGCTGGCCGCCCTCCACGGGCGGCTGGACGAGCTGGGGGCCGCTATGGGGGAGATTCAGACGGTGGACGACCTGCGGAAGGAAAACAAACGGCTTCAGAACCACAGCGAGGGCCTGCAAGAGCAGCTTGACAAGATCTATGATGAGGCCCATAAATACACGCTGGAAGCGAGTATCAGGGAACAGCAGGCGGGCTGGCGGCTGCGCCAGAACGAATACCTCTACTATATGGAGCGGTTCCTGCTGGACGACGACCTGCCCATGGCGGCGCTGGTGATGAACCTGGAGGACTTCGTGCTCCGGCCCCCGGTGTCTGGCAGCGACCCGGTCAGCGTCCCCCTGGGCGAACCCGACGGGCGCGTTTCGCTGAGCTCCGTCCAGCAGGAGCGGTATGACGAGGTGCGGCGGGTTTTGGAGCAGGAGGGCGTGCTGTACAGCAGCGGCCTGACCCAGAAAAACGGCACCGCCCCCCTGTGGCCCAGCGGCACAGGGCCCAGCGAGGCGTATGACATGGCGGCGCTGGGCATCCTGTGGAGTGCGCTGGACGCCCACTTTGTCCAGGGAAACGACCAGGCCGCCGCCCAGTACCTGTACCATTATTTTGAGGACGACCTGATGGGCTACCGGGAGCGGGCGGAGGGGCTGGCCGGGGACTTCGCCCTCCGGCAGTACCAGACCATGATAGACGAGCTGGCGGAGAGCCAGTGGCTCACCGTCGGGGCGGACGGCCGTATGGATCTGGGTTGCGGGCCCACCGGGGCAAGCACTGATATCCCCTATTCCCTGCCCTTTGACCCGCCCCAGCCCGGCTCTTTCGTGCCAGACTAAGAACCTGTATTCACAACCTCAAACGCCGTCCGGGCGGGTCTTTTCCCGCCATACAGCGTTGGATTTTCTTGAAATACACAAAGTATCCCCGCGAAAATTCGCCTCGTCTGGCGGGAAAATCCCTCGCCCGGACGGCATCTTCGGCTGTGAACACAGGTTCTAAACACAAGGAAAAGGTGATTTTATGTTAGACATCAAATTTGTCCGGGACAACCCGGAGACCGTCAAGGAAAACATCAAAAAGAAGTTTCAGGAGGGCAAGCTCCCCCTGGTGGACCAGGTCATCGAGCTGGACCGCCGCAACCGGGACGCCATGACCGAGGCCAACAACCTGCGCTCGGAGCGGAACAAGCTGTCCAAGCAGGTGGGGATGCTGATGGGGCAGGCGAAAAAGGATCCCTCCAAACTGGCGGAGGCGGAGGAGGCCAAGGCCCAGGTGAAGGCCAACGCCGACCGGCTGGCGGAGCTGGAGAAGCTGGAGGGCGGGCTGGCCGCCCAGATCCGCCACATCATGCTCCAGATCCCCAACATCATCGACCCCTCCGTGCCCATCGGCAAAGACGACAGCGAGAACGTGGAGGTGGAGCGGTTCGGGGAGCCGGCGGTGCCCGAGTTCGACATCCCCTACCACACCGAGATCATGGAGTCCTTCGACGGGGTGGACATGGACGCGGCGGGCCGGGTGTCCGGGGCCGGGTTCTACTACCTCATGGGGGACATCGCCCGCCTCCACGAGGCGGTGCTGGCCTACGCCCGGGACTTCATGATCGGCAAGGGCTTCACCTTCTGCATCCCCCCCTTCATGATCCACGGCAACGTGGTGGAGGGCGTCATGAGCCAGACGGACATGGACGCCATGATGTACAAGATCGAGGGGGAGGATCTCTACCTCATCGGCACCAGCGAGCACTCCATGATCGGCAAGTTCATCGACCAGATCATCCCGGAGGAGAAGCTGCCCCAGACCCTGACCTCCTACTCCCCCT
>CASTQR010000083.1 GCA_949451265.1 uncultured Eubacteriales bacterium
CTGCGTCAATCTTGGCCTTTTTCGCTGCCCTGGTGCGTTCCTCATACTGCCGCTGGCGGTGATAAGGGTGTCTACGAACATGGTGCTGTCCTTCCGGGTGCGGCACCCCGCCGCCTTAATACGGCTGTCGATCTCCCGGCGATACTTCTGCGTGGGCCGGATGATGTGAAAATTGTCCCGGCTTGAGAGGTTTGAGCGCACCCACTTCAGAAACGGGGTGGAGCGCAAGCCAACCTCCAAGCCGAGAGAGCAAAGTACGGCACCGCCATGACAATGCTCCCCTTATGTTTCACAGTGTTTTCTTTTTCACTGTCTCACATGGAGGGAGCATATCAGACCGCCGGGGCGGGTTTTGCTTGCCTTTCTCCGCCCGGCCTGCTATAATATCCCCAAATATCGTACAGGGAATGTGATACCCTGTTTCGCGAAAGGAGGCGGCGGCAATGTCGAAAACCCCAAACTGCAAGCGCAAGCTGCCCATTTTAGCCAAGCTCCTGCTGGAGCGCAGCGACGAGGACCACCCCATCACCCGGCAGAATATGCAGGAGGAGCTGGCCCGGTGGGGCCTGTCCGCCGAGCGCAAGAGCCTCTATGACGACATGGAGCAGCTCAAAGAGCTGGGGCTGGACGTGCAGGCCAAGCGGGGGCGGAACGGCGGGTGGTACATCGGGCAGCGGGACTTTGAGCTGGCGGAGCTGAAGCTGCTGGTGGACGCGGTGCAGTCCAGCCGGTTCCTCACAAAGCGGAAAAGCGACGCCCTCATCCGCAAACTGGAGGGGCTGGCCTGCGTCCACCAGGCCCGGCAGCTCCAGCGGCAGGTCTACGTGGACCGGCGGGTGAAAACCATGAACGAGAGCATTTTCTACAACGTGGACAAGCTCCACGGGGCCATCTCCGCCAACCGGGTGATCACCTTCCGGTACTTCGAGTATAACGCCGCCCGGGAGCGGGTGTTCCGCCGGGAGGGGGAGAAGTACCGGGCCACCCCCTTCGGGCTGGTGTGGGACAGCGAGAACTACTACCTGGCGGGCTGGGACGAGCTCCACAAGGAGGTGCGCCACTACCGGGTGGACAAGATGGCGGACATCTTCGTCACCGGGATGAAGGGCCACGACCGGGGGGGCTGGGATCCGGCGGGCTACACCCGGCGGCACTTTGGGATGTACTCCGGGCGGCCCTGCCCCCTGCGCCTGCGGTGCGCCAACCGGCTGGCGGGGGTGGTCATCGACCGCTTCGGGCTGGACGTGTCCCTGGTGCCCGACGGGGAGGGGTACTTCACCGCCACGGTGGACGTGGTGGCAAGCCCGCCCCTGTGGGGGTGGCTGTTCGGCCTGGGGCCGGGGGTGGAGGTGCTGTCCCCGGACTGGGCGGTGGACGAGTTCAAAAACCAGCTCCGGGCGGTGGCGGCGGCGTATAATACACCCCAAGATGGGGCAGACTTCCAGCAAACGGCCCAAGGGCCAGAAGCTGGAGGTACGCCAGATGGAGCGACGGGGGGAACTGGGGCAGGAGCTGTATGAGCTGGGGCTGCGGCTGGGCCGCTTAGGCGCGGTGGCGGTGGGCAGCGGCGGCGGGCCGCTGGCCCGGGCGCTGGCCCGGATCGCCGGGGGCGGCGCGGCCCTGTCCGGCGGCGAGGTGAAGTTCCACGACGGGGACTGCGCCGGGTGCGGCGCCTGGGTGGGGCGGTATTACAACCTGCCCGCCGCCCTGTTCATCCGGCAGGACGGGGACGGGGTGGAGATCTACCTGTCCGACGGGGAGGGCCGCAGCTTCCACCGGAAGCTGGACGGGGGCGGCCCCGCCTCCGCCGTGGGGGAGTGGGATCTCTTAGCCGGGGCGGACTGCGCCTGGGCGGCCTGCCGGGTGGGGGAGCGCCGGGCCGCCGGCGGGCTGGCGGCGGCGGAGGGCCCCGCGGCCCTCACTCTGGCCCTGGAGCGGCTGGGCTACGAGGTGGCCGACCGGCCGGTGCCGGGGGCGGTGCTGTTCCGGGCCGACCGGGAGGGGCTGTCCCTGACGGTGGAGCGGGGGGGCATGACCCTGCGCCCAGTGGGGGAGGACGCCTTGGAGGCGGCGGCGTCCTATGTGGACGAGCCCCAGGCGGTGCCCGCCTTCCACCCGGACGGGGGCGGGGCGGAGCAGAAGTGACGGGAAGCCCTGCCCAACGATCATAAAAAGCGGAAACCCGCTGGAAAGCCATGGCTTTTCAGCGGGTTTCGTGTGCGCGGGTCATTTTTTCAGCTTCAAGCCGTCCCGGAAGGCTTCGCCTACCCGCTCCGCCACCCGGTAATAGCCGTGGGTGTAGGGGTCGAAGGCTATGGCGTTGACCAGCGACATATCCAGCTTGCCGTCCACCAGGACGCCCTCGTCCGCCGTGACGTTGACCACTTTCCCGATCACGCCGCACCCGTATTCACCGCCCTGGTATTCGATGAACTCACATTCCAGGCACAGGGGGAACTCGTTGATCACGGGGGCGTCCACCGTCTCGGCTTTGCCGGCGGTGAGGCCGGTGCGGGCCAGCTTGTCTGCCACCTTGTTTCCGGATTCCACGCCGAAATAGTCGGCCTCCACCACGTGGGCAGCGTCAGCGATGCTGACGGTGAAGGCGCCCCGGGCCTTGATGTTTTTGACCGTCTTGTGGGTTTCGGTCAGGTTGAGGGCCACGGTGTCCCGCGCCTGCATGGTGCCCCAGGCGGCGTTCATCACGTTGACGCTGCCGTCCTCGTTGTAGGTCGCCACCATCAGGACGGGCATGGGGAAAATGCCCTCGGTGATGTTGAGCTTTGCCCGCATCATCATTACCTCGTTTCCTTGATAGAATTGACAGGGTCAAATATCCTGTGTTATGATTATAGCGGGAATCAGAAATAATTCAAGTACTGTCATTTAGGACAGGTACTATCGGAAAGGATAGCTAACCATGATCGGGAGCTACATCGAACAGGGGAATTTTGAGGACACCGGGTTCAGCTATACCCTGTCCCTCATCTCCGGCAAGCACAAAATGGTGATCCTTTACTGCCTGATGGAGTATAAGGTTGTGCGGTTCAACGAACTGAAGCGGTATCTGAAGCATATCTCCGATAAAACCCTCAGCACAAATTTGAAGGAGCTGGAGGCGGACGGGCTGATCATGCGGACGGAGTACCCGCAGATCCCGCCAAAGGTGGAGTACAGCCTCAGCGACCGGGGGAAATCCCTGATGGCTGTGTTGGATCAGCTGTGCGTTTGGGGCGAGCAAAACCGGCCGGACTGACGGCGGCTTTCTTTGGGAAATGCCTTGCCCCGGCAGGGAAAAGGTGATATAATTTCCCAAACCATACCGCCAAACGGGAGAAAGGGAGAGGATCGCATGACCTACCGGGAGGAATTTATCCACTTCATGGTGCGCTCCGGCGTGCTGACCTTCGGGGACTTCACCACCAAGTCGGGCCGCAAGACCCCCTATTTCGTCAACACCGGGAACTACAAGACCGGCGCCCAGGCCGCCCGCTTGGGCGACTACTACGCCGCTTGCATCCAGGAGCATCTGCCGGAGGGGATCGACGCCCTGTTCGGCCCCGCCTACAAGGGCATCCCCCTGGCGGTGGCAGCGGCCTCGTCCCTGTACCGCAATTACGGGCGGGACCTGCCCTACTGCTTCAACCGCAAGGAGGCCAAGGACCACGGCGAGGGCGGGGCCATGGTGGGCTATAAGCCCCAGGACGGCGACCGCATCGCCATCATCGAGGACGTGGTGACGGCGGGCACCGCCGTGCGGGAGACCATTGAGCTGTTCAAGTCGGTGGCGGACGTGAAATTCGCGGCGCTGTTCGTCAGCGTGGACCGGATGGAGCGGGGCACCCGGGACTGCACCACCCTGGACGAGCTGCGGCAGGACTACGGCATCCAGGTCTACCCCATCGTCACCATCCGGGATATCATGGACTGCCTCCACAACGTCTATATTAACGACGATATGCTGGGCCGGATGGAGGGCTACCTGGCCCAGTACGGCCCCAAAGCCTGACAGGTGGCGGGGGAGAGGAAGCCGCCCAGCGTCCACACCGGGCACCGGAAGCGGGTCAAGGACGAGTTCTTAGCCAACGGGCTCAGCGGCCTGCCGGAGCACCGGGTGCTGGAGCTGCTGCTGTTCTATGCCATCCCCCAGGGGGACGTGAACCCCCTGGCCCACCGGCTGATGGCGCACTTCGGCTCGCTGGCGGGGGTGCTGAACGCCACCCACGAACAGCTCCTGGAGGTAGACGGGGTGGGGTATGGCACCGCGGTGCTCATACGGCTGATCCCGGCGGTGGCGGCCCGGTATTTGCAGGCCAGCAGCAGCTTTGACGGCCAGCTCACCAGCCCCTGGCAATTCCGGGAGCTGCTGCTGCCGCTGTTTTTCGGCCAGCGCAGCGAGCTGGCCTATCTGGTGTGCATGGACGGCAAGAGCAAGCTCATTGTCACCAAGAAGCTGGGGGAGGGCATCGCGGACGCGGTGCAGATCACCACCCGGAAGGTGCTGGAGGCGGCGTTGGGCTGCAACGCCAGCCGGGTGGTGCTGGCCCACAACCATGTGTCCGGGGTAGCCCTGTGGTCGGAGGCGGATCTGAGTACCACCCTGCGGCTGAAGCGGCTGCTCTGGGAGGCGGGGATCGAGCTGGTGGACCACTTCATCATCGCCAACGACGACATGGTGTCCATGGCGGAGTCGGGGCTGCTGAAGGATTGAGGCATACAAAACGCGCCGCCGGGACAGAACGTCCCGGCGGCGCTTCGCGTCAGGAGAACAGCCAGCCGAACAGGGGGGACAGGGGGATCATGGCCAGGCTGAACACCATGGAGGACACGGACACCAGGGTGGCGCGGGCGGAGGAGGGGAAGCGGGCGTTGAGCCGCTTGTCGCTCACCAGCTGGAGGGCGTCGTCCAGCAGCCCGGACAGCAGGCCCGCCAGGAGCAGGAGGGGCAGAGCCCTCCCCCGGGCCAGCAGGACGCAGGCCGCCACGCCGGATCCGGTAAGCAGCACCGCCTTCCCGTAGGGCGGCGATCCAGCCGCCCGGTGATCAGCCCGGCCAGCGCCCCGCCCAGCCCCAGCAAAAACAGCGCCGGGCCCAGCAGGGCGGCCAGCAGGCCGGAGGGCAGCTCGCCGCACAGGCTGACCACATGGAGCAGGCTCTCCACAATGCCGATTTCCACGAGGGAGAAGCTCCGCAGGGCCAGCTGAAATTAGCACTCTCTGAATAGGAGTGCTAATTGTTTACACCCAGTTCATGAATTTCCGCAGGGGCAGGGTATACTAATAGGCGAAACTACAGACAGGCGGTGGGCTTCCCATCCGCTCAAAGGAGCGTGAATTTCATGAACATGAACCAGTTTACCCAGAAATCCCTGGAGGCCATCCAGAGCGCCCAGAACCTGGCAACCCAGCACGGCAACCAGCAGATTGAACAGCCCCACCTGCTTCTGGCCCTGGTGGAGCAGGAGGGGGGCTTCATCCCCCAGCTTCTCACCCGCATGGGGCTGACGGTGGAGTCCTTCCGGGCCGCCGTCCGGCATGAGGTGGAGGTACTGCCCAAGGTGTCCGGGCCGGGGCGGGAGGCGGACAAGGTCTACATCGCCCCCGGCGTGGACAAGGCGCTGAACCAGGCCCTGTCCATCGCGGGGAGTATGCGGGACGAGTTTGTCTCCGTGGAGCACATCTTCCTGGCCCTCATTGACACGGCGGAGGGCAGCTTGAAGGAGCTGCTGCGCACCTACAACGTGGACAGGGAGCAGGTGATGCAGGCCCTGGCGGCCCTCCGGGGGAACCAGCGGGTGACCAGCGACAACCCGGAGGAGACTTACGAGGCGCTGAAAAAATACGGCTCCGACCTGGTGGAGCGGGCAAGGCAGAACAAGCTGGACCCGGTGATCGGCCGGGACGACGAGATCCGCAACGTCATCCGCATCCTGAGCCGGAAAAGCAAGAACAACCCGGTCCTCATCGGCGAGCCGGGCGTGGGCAAGACCGCCATCGCCGAGGGGCTGGCCCAGCGGATTGTCAAGGGCGACGTGCCCGCCGGGCTGAAGGACAAAACCGTGTTCGCCTTGGACATGGGGGCCTTGATCGCCGGGGCCAAGTACCGGGGCGAGTTCGAGGAGCGCTTGAAGGCCGTCCTCAACGAGGTGAAGCAGTCCGAGGGGCGGATCCTCCTCTTTATCGACGAGCTGCACACCATCGTGGGGGCGGGCAAGTCCGAGGGGGCCATGGACGCGGGGAACCTGTTAAAGCCCATGCTGGCCCGGGGGGAACTCCACTGCATCGGGGCCACCACCCTCAACGAGTACCGGCAGTATATCGAGAAGGACGCCGCCCTGGAGCGGCGGTTCCAGCCCGTCATGGTGTCCGAGCCCACGGTGGAGGACGCGGTGGCGATTCTGCGGGGCCTGAAGGAGCGGTATGAGGTGTTCCACGGGGTGAAGATCACCGACGGGGCCATTGTGGCGGCGGCAACGCTGTCCAACCGCTATATCACCGACCGGTTTCTGCCCGACAAGGCCATTGACCTCATCGACGAGGCCTGCGCCCTGATCCGCACCGAGATGGATTCCATGCCTACGGAGCTGGACGTGATTTCCCGGAAGATCATCCAGTGCGAGATCGAGGAGGAGGCGCTGAAAAAGGAGGACGACACCCTCTCCCAGTCCCGGCTGGCCGACATTCAGAAGGAGCTGGCGGAGCTGCGGGACGAGTTTAACGCGGGCAAGGCCAAGTGGGAGAACGAGAAGAACGCCATCGGCAGGGTTCAGAAGCTGCGGGAAGAGCTGGAACAGGCCAACGCCCAGCTGGAGAAAGCCCAGCGGGAGTACGACCTGGAGAAGGCGGCGCAGTTACAGTACGGCGCCATCCCCGAGCTGAAAAAGCAGCTGGAGGAGCAGGAGCGCCGCGCCGCCCAGTCCAAGGAGGACAACCTGCTCCGGGACAAGGTGACGGAGGAGGAGATCGCCCGGATCGTGGAGCGTTGGACGGGGATTCCCGTGTCCAAGCTGATGGAGGGCGAGCGGGAAAAATTGCTGCACCTGGAGGACATCCTGCATAAGCGGGTAGTGGGCCAGGAGGAGGCCGTCCGGCTGGTCAGCGAGGCCATTCTGAGAAGCCGCGCCGGCATCGCCGACCCGGATAAGCCCATCGGCTCCTTCCTGTTCCTGGGCCCCACCGGCGTGGGCAAGACCGAGCTGGC
>CASTQR010000084.1 GCA_949451265.1 uncultured Eubacteriales bacterium
GACGAGATCAAGAGGGCCTACCGGGATTTGGCCCGGAAATACCACCCGGACAACTACCAAAACAATCCCCTGTCCGATCTGGCCGAGGAGAAGATGAAGGAGATCAACGAGGCCTACGACGCTATCACCAAAGGGCGGGCCGGGGGCGGTTCCTATGGCGGCGGAAGCGCCGCCCAGGGCGGCTATGGCTATGGGTACGGCGGCGGATCCGCCTACCAGCAGCAGCGGCAGGGCGGCGGGGCGGGCCTGTTCAGCCAGGCCCGGTCGGCCATCCAGCGCAACGACCTGGAGGGTGCGGAGCAGCTTTTGCAGGGCGCGCCCTCCCGGAACGGCGAGTGGTACTTCCTCATGGGGAGCATCGCCTACCGCCGGGGCTGGCTGGACGAGGCCCGGCAGAACTACCAGATCGCCGTCCAGATGGAGCCTGGGAATATGGAGTACCGACAGGCCTTCAACATGATGCGTCAGGGAGGCTACGGCTACCAGCCGGACATGGTGGGCACCCAATGCGATGGGCTGGACTGCTGCACCACCCTGATGTGCATGAACTGCCTGTGCGGAGGCTGCCGCTGATATGAGAAGGAAGAATGCGGCGGCGATGGCGGCCTATCCCGCTGTTTTGGGGGCGTTGGCCCTGATCCTGGTGTACCTCGGTTCCATCGCCCCCACGGGAAGCTGGGGGATCGTGGCGGCGGCAGGGCTGCTGCCGGCGGCGGCGGTGATCTCGGCGGGGATGAAGGCGGGGTTCTTGTGCTGGGCAGGGGTGTCCATCCTGGCCTTCCTGCTGGTGCCGGATAAGTTCTGTGTCCTGCTGTTTGGGGCGCTGTTCGGGCTGTATCCCATGGTGAAGTCCCTCATTGAGGGGCTGCGGCGCAGGCCGGTGGAGTATCTGCTGAAGCTGGCCTTTTTCAACGCCGCCTTTACCTTGATCTACCTGACCATGGCCGGGGCGGTGGCTTCGTCTCTGCCGGAGGCGCTGGGCAGGTCGGTGTGGGTGCTGTACGGGGCGGCGAACGTGGTGTTTTTACTGTATGATTACGGGTTCAGCAGGCTGATCGCGGTGTATATCGCGCAGGTTCAGCGGGCGGCCCATGGAAAGGCGGGGACGTGAAATGGTGAGAAGCATGACCGGCTATGGCCGGGGGGATCAGTCCTTTGAGGGGCTCCAGGTCACGGTGGAGCTGCGGGCGGTGAACAACCGCTATCTGGACTGCGCGGTGAAGCTGCCCAGGGCCTACATCTTCGCGGAGGACGCCATCAAAACCAAGGTACAGGCGGCGGTGGGCCGGGGCAAGGTGGATGTGTTCGTCACCCTGAACCACTCCGGCGGGGACGACATGGTGGTCACCGTCAACGAGGATCTGGTGGTGGGCTATCTGGACGCCCTGCGGAAGCTCCATGACCTGGGGGGCGGCCGGGTGAAGAAGGACTTCAAGGCCACCGAGCTGGCCCGGTTCCCCGATGTGCTGGCGGTGGAGAAGCAGGCGGAGGATCTGGATCTGGTGAAGGAGCGGCTGCTGGCGGTGCTGGATCTGGCCATTGAGGATTTCAACGCCATGCGGGCCACCGAGGGGGCGCGGCTGGCCGCCGACATCCTGGGCCGGGCGGACACGGTGGAGCGCCTGCTGGGGGAGGTGGAGGCACGCTCCCCCCAGACCGTGGCGGACTACCGGGCCCGGTTGGAGGGTAAGATGCGGGAAGTGCTCCAGAACACCCAGATCGATGAGGGGCGTTTGCTCACCGAAGCCGCCATCTTCGCCGACAAGGTGGCGGTGGACGAGGAGACGGTGCGGCTCCACAGCCACCTGGGGCAGCTCCGGGAGCTGCTGTCCGCCGGGGGCGCCGTTGGGCGGAAGCTGGACTTCCTGATCCAGGAGTTCAACCGGGAGACCAACACCATCGGCTCCAAGTGCAGCGACCTGGAGATCACCCGCCGGGTGGTGGACATGAAGGCGGAGATCGAGAAGATCCGGGAACAGGTTCAGAACCTGGAGTGACGGCATGAAGCTGGTCAATATCGGATTTGGAAATATGGTGTCCGCCCAGCGGGTGATTGCCATCGTCAGCCCGGACTCCGCCCCGGTGAAGCGGCTGGGGCAGGAGGCAAGGGAACGGGGCATGCTGATCGATGCCAGCTTTGGCCGCAAGACCCAGGCGGTGCTGGTGATGGACAGCGGGCATGTGATCTGGTCGTCCCTGCCTACGGGACAGGTGTCCGCCCGGTTCGTGGAGGGGCAGGCCGAGATGGAGGTTGAGGAAGCATGAGCGTGAGAAGGGGAGAGCTGATCGTACTGTCCGGGCCCTCCGGGGTGGGGAAAAGCACGGTGATTTCCGAGCTGCTGAGCGCGCGGCGGGATATCCACTTTTCCGTGTCCTTCACCACCCGCCAGCCCAGGACGGGGGAGGCGGACGGGGTGAACTACAATTTCGTCTCCCGGGAGGAGTTCGAGCGGATGATCGCCGCCGACGAACTGCTGGAGTACGCCGAGTATGTGGGCAATTACTACGGCACCTCGCTGAAGGTGATCCGGGACAAACTGGACCAGGGGGTGGACGTGCTGCTGGACATTGAGGTCCAGGGGGCGGCCAAAGTGAAGGAGCGGTGCCCGGAGGCGGTGCTGATCTTCCTCATCCCGCCGTCCATCGAGGAGCTGTCCCGAAGGCTCCACCGCCGGAACACCGACGAGGAGGAGACTATCCAGCGCCGGTTGGAAAAGGCCCGGCAGGAGTGCCGGGAGAGCGTCCATTACGACTACCTGGTGGTGAACGACACGGTGGTTACCGCCGCCGGGGAGATCCAGTCCATTCTGGAGGCGGAGCGGTGCCGGACTCCCAAGCGGCTCCACTTGGCCGAGAGCATTATCAATTATTAGGAGGATGCGTTATGTTACTTTATCCCGCGATTAAGGATTTGCTCAACGAGGTGCCCAGCCGTTATATGCTGGTGAACATGGTGGCCAACCGGGCCCGGAAGCTGTCCAGCGAGGCGGAGCAGTCCGGGGAGCCGCTGGAGGAAAAGGCCGTCTCCCTGGCCATCCATGAGGTGGCCAACGGCACGCTCCGGGTGGAGGACGCGGAGCAGGAGCTGGAACCGGAGCAGGCGGAGGCTGAGGTGTAAACAACTCTGGGCAAGCAGGATGCCTGCTTGCCCTTTGGACTTTGGAGAGGGACGGGGTGAGGCGGTGGCCGGGATCGCAAAAATCGCAGTGTCGGCGGCGACCTACGCCATCGACAAACCCTACGACTACCTGATTCCGCCCAAGCTGGCGGACGATCTGCGCCCGGGGATGCGGGCGGCGGTGCCCTTCGGCACGGGAAACCGGGTGAGCAACGGCATTGTGCTGGCCCTGGGGGAGCGGGAGGATACAGCCAAGCTGAAATACGTGCTGGCCCTGCTGGATGAGGAGCCGGTGCTGGATCCGGAGGCGATCCAGCTGGCCCTCTGGATGCGGGAGCACTATTTCTGCACTGTGTACGACGCCATGCGGGTGATGCTCCCGGCGGGGCTGTGGTTCTCCCTGAAGGACTGCTGGCGGATCGCCCCCGGCGTTGACCGGGAGGCGGCCTATGATGCGGCTGGGGAGGACGAGGCCGCCCAAAAGCTGGTGGGCCTGCTGTTTTCCAACAACGGCTGGGCGGAGCTGGGCAAGATCCGGGTGGCCTTTGGGACGGTGAATCCGGGCCCCGCGTTGCGGGCACTGGAGAAGCGGGGGATCATCGTCCAGGAGGCCGGCGTTGCCCGCGGAGTCAAGGACAAGACGGAACAGGTGGCTACCCTGGCGATGGATCCTGGGGATGCGCTGGCCCTGCTGTCCCCCAAGCGGAAGCGGGCGCCCCTGCAATACGCGGCGGGGGAGGCCCTGTGCGCGGCGGGGGAGACCTCCGCCAAGGAGCTCTGCTACTTCACCGGGGCCTCCATGACCACCCTGCGGGCGCTGGAGCGGCAGGGGGTGCTGACCCTGTCCAAGCGGGAGGTCTACCGCCGTCCGGTGCTGCCCGCCTGCGATGAGGCGGCCCCCGTGGAGCTGAACGGGGAGCAGCAGGCAGCCTATGAGGGCCTGTTAGCCCAGGCGGAGGAGGGCGGGGGCGCGGCGCTGCTGTACGGCGTCACGGGGAGCGGCAAGACCCAGATCTACCTCAAGCTGATCCACACCCTGCTGGAGCGGGGGCGGACGGCGCTGATGATGGTGCCGGAGATCGCCCTGACTCCACAGCTCATGCGGATCTTCGTCTCCCGCTTCGGCTATGAAGTGGCAATCCTTCACAGCTCCTTGTCCGCCGGGGAGCGGTGTGACGAATGGAAGCGGGTGCGCCGGGGAGAGGCTAAAGTTGTGGTTGGAACCCGCTCCGCGGTGTTTGCCCCCCTGCCCAGCCTGGGGGCCATCATTTTGGATGAAGAACAGGAGCCCTCCTACAAGTCGGAGCAGAACCCCCGGTATCACGCCCGGGAGGTGGCCCGGTACCGCTGCCACCGGGCGGGGGCGCTGCTGGTGCTGGGCTCGGCCACCCCGTCGGTGGATGCCATGTACCGGGCCCAGCAGGGGGAGTACCGTTTATATACGCTGAACCGCAGGTTCAATGAGCGGGCTTTGCCCAAGGTGACCATTGTGGACATGAAGGACGAGCTGCGCCGGGGGAACGGCGGCTCTATCAGCGGGGTGCTGGCCCAAAAGCTGGAGGAGACCATCGACCGGGGGGAACAGGCCATCCTGTTCCTCAACCGCCGGGGGGCCAGCCGGATGGTGGTGTGCGGCGAGTGCGGGGAGATCCCCACCTGCCCACGGTGCTCCGTCCACCTGACCTACCACTCCGCCAACCGGCGGCTGATGTGCCATTACTGCGGCCACTCCCAACCCTTGCCGGAGCGGTGCCCGGAATGCGGGGGGCTGTTCCGCTTTGTAGGGGCGGGTACCCAGAAGGTGGAGGAGGAGCTGAGCGGCCTGTTCCCCGGCGTGGAGGTGCTGCGGATGGATGCGGACACCGTGTCCGTTACCCACAGCCACGAGGCCCTGCTGGAAAAATTCCGGCGGCATCGGATTCCCATCCTGCTGGGTACTCAGATGGTAGCCAAGGGGCTGGACTTTGAGAACGTCACTCTGGTGGGGGCGGTTTCGGCGGATCAGAGCCTCTACACCGGGGACATCCACGCGGCGGAGCGCACCTTCTCCCTGCTCACCCAGGTGGCCGGCCGGGCGGGCCGGGGGGAAAAGGAGGGGCAGGCGGTGATCCAGACCTTTACCCCGGACAACGATGTGATCCGGTTTGCGGCGGAGCAGGATTACGATGCCTTTTACCGCCAGGAGATTCAGATACGGCGGGTGCGGGAGCTGCCGCCCTGTGAGGATCTTTTTCTGCTGTGCGCGTCCGGGCTGGAGGAGACGGCGGTGCTCCGGGCCTGCCTGCGGCTGCGGGACAGCCTGGGGGCCGCAATGAACCGGGCGCCCTACGCGGGGACGTCTTACCGTCTTTTGGGGCCGGCCCCCGCGCCGGTGGCTAAGGTGAACGACCGCTACCGCTACCGCCTGGTGCTGAAAACCCAAAATACATGGGCCATACGCCAGTTGGTGGCCCATCTGCTCCGGCGGGCCCAGTCGGACAGGCAGAACCGTGGGGTGGCGCTGTACGCCGATTTGGATCCCATGGAATAAGAGGAGGAAGTTTCGATGGCTTTGCGAAAGATTTTGACCCAGGGGGATCCCTCCCTGGGAAAGGTGTGCCGCCCGGTGGAGAAGTTCGACCGAAAGCTCCACTGGCTGCTGGATGATTTGAAGGAGACGCTGGAGAACGCCGGGGGCGTGGGGCTGGCGGCCCCCCAGATCGGCATACTCCGCCGGGCGGTGATTGTGATGGACGACCAGGATCAGATGATCGAGCTGGTAAACCCGGAGATCGTCTGCCAGGAAGGGGAGCAGGGGGGCTGGGAGGGCTGTCTCAGTGTGCCCAACCAGTACGGCTGGGTGACCCGGCCCAGCTCTGTCACCGTGCGGGCCCAGGATCGGGACGGTAATTTCTTTGAGATCTCCGGGGAGGAGATGGTGGCCCGGTGCTTCTGCCACGAGCTGGAGCATTTGGAGGGGCACTTGTTCGTGGAACACACCGATGGGCAGCTCTACACCATGGAGGAGCTGGACGCCATGGAGTCGGAGCAGGCGGAGGGCCGGAAGCCCCGCCGGAGAAAGGGCAGGCGGAAATGAGAATTGTGTTCATGGGCACCCCGGACTTCGCGGTGCCCTCGCTGAAGGCGCTGGTAGAGGCGGGGCACGAGATCTGCGGAGTGTTTACCCAGCCGGACAAGCCGAAAAACCGGGGAATGAAGCTCCAAATGCCGCCTGTGAAGGAATACGCCTGGTCGGTAGGACTTCCGGTGTTTCAGCCCGCCAAGATGCGGGACGGGGAGGCGCTGGAGATCTTGAAGGGGCTGGAACCGGAGCTGATTGTGGTGGCGGCCTATGGGAAGATCCTGCCCGTGGAGATTTTGGAGCTGCCCCGGCTGGGGTGTATCAACGTCCACTCGTCCCTGCTGCCCAAGTACCGGGGGGCGGCCCCCATCAACTGGGCCATCCTCAATGGGGAGGACGAGACGGGCGTGACGATCATGTGTATGGCGGAGGGGATGGACACCGGGGACATCCTGGCCCAGCGGGCCACGCCCATCTCCATCGAAGAAAACGCGGCCCAGTTGTTTGACCGTCTGGCCCGGATGGGGGCGGAGCTGCTGGTGGAGACGGTGGCGCGTGTTGGGGCGGGGACGGTGACGCCCATACCCCAGGACGAGGGCAAGGCCAGCCACGCCCCCATGCTGTCCCGGGAGCTGTCCCCCATGGATTGGGAGAAAACCGCCCGGCAGCTCCATGACCAGGTGCGGGGGCTGTACCCCTGGCCCGCCGCCACGGCGGTGGTGGACGGGGTG
The DNA here is from genome assembly GCA_949451265.1 of uncultured Eubacteriales bacterium. The sequence goes on from CASTQR010000084.1 coordinate 6,911, forward strand.
CGGTGCAAGATTCTGCGCACGGCGCCGATGGAGGACAGCGGGGGACAGGCGCCGGGAACGGTGCTGCAAGCGGACAAAAAGGGTTTGCGGGTGGCCTGCGGCGACGGGGCGCTGGAGATATTGGAGCTCCAGCCCGACGGAAAAAAGGCGATGGCCGCGTCCGCGTTCCTGATGGGACACCCCATCGAGTCAGGTACAGTTTTGACAGGTTAGGAGGAAGCCTGATGGGTTCTGCCAGAGAGGCCGCGCT
>CASTQR010000085.1 GCA_949451265.1 uncultured Eubacteriales bacterium
GACGCCGCCTCCCGGCGGGCCAGCAGCTCGTTCAGCACGTGTTCGGTGGGCTCCGCCCCTTCCTCCAGCCAGAGGGCAATCACCAAGCCCGTGCCCATGCGGAACAGGTCGGGGATCTCCGTCCCCTCCAGCGTCCAGGCAGAGAAGGCGGGGAGGGTCTGCCGGGTGAGCAGGTCCGCCGCCGTCCAGGGCCGGAAGCGCAGGGGGAGCGTCCGCGCCTCTCCCGCCCGCAGCTCCACCTCGCGCCGGGAGGCAAGCTGGTCGCCGCTGGGCAGGCGGACGGTGGTGATCAGCCGGTAGCGGCCTTGGGCCAGGACCAGCGTCAGTACGCCGTCCGTCCAATTTTCCGCCGGGGACAACCGCCGCCAGCCCTCCCCTGTCCAGCGGGACAGGCTCCAGTCCCGGCCCGCCGCCGGAGGGTCGCCGTTGGGACAGGTCAGGCGCAGCGTCCCCGTCCCCTCCGGAAGCACGGGGCGGAAACCGCCCGCTGTCCAGTACTCCGGCACGCCGTCCAGGGGGCGCAGGCGGGCGGGGATGCCCAGCGTCCGCAGGGCCGCCACCCACAGCAGACGGCGGCTTTTCTCATCGCACGCGCCCGCTTCCAGCGCGGCCTGGGGCGTCCACCAGAGACGGTGGCAGTTGTCGGGGCTGTCCGTCAGCAGTCCCCGCAGTTCGTGCCAGAGTTGGGTGGGATCGTCAGTTCGATCCCGCAGCCAACGGGACAGAGGGCCCCGCCAGGGGGCGATCCGCTCCAGCCCCATGCGGGGGCAGGCGGTATAGGCCCAGTAGATTTCCTTGGGCACGTCCGGTTTCCGGGGCGGCAAGTATGTAAAGTGATCTTCCAGTACAGCGCATGTCATATCCCGGAAATCTTTGTCGGAAAGGGTACGTACCAGCCGTTCCCGATCCGCGCCCCCTGCCCTGTTGAGGAACTGCTCCAGCTCCCCCCAATTCCCCCGCGCCTTTTGCCGCAGATCCCCCCAATCTGGCCGCACGGGAACAGAGCACATACCAAAGCGGGCCTGACGGAGTTCATCCGCCTGCCGCCGCACTTCCGCTCGCTGCGCCTTGTCCTCCCGGCTGAGGACGGCGGGGGCGGGGCGGCTCTCCGCCGGGGCGTGGAAATCGAAGTCTGTCCAGGGTGCGTCCCCCTCTGCCGGGGGCTTTAAGGCCAGAGTGATCCCTTCCGGGCCGCAGTCCCCTTCCGCCCACAGTTTTCCCAGACGGGCGGTCACGTGGACAGTGCCCTTTCCCAGCATCGCCTGGGCTGTCCCCTGTTCGTCCGCCGTGAGGACGGCGATGGTGCGGGACGCCGCCTCGTTAAGGATTTGCAAATGAAATTCCGCTCCCGGACAGGGCGAGCCGTCCGCCTCCGCCCAGAAGGTACGCCTCCGCGCGTCCCCATACCGGGCGGTCTGGTTCAGCCAGGTGACCCCGTCCCGGGTGCCCAGCACCTCCTCCCCGGTCAGGCCCTCCGCCCCGCCGAACACCCGGCTGTGAATCAGAACCGCCCGGGAGGCGGAGGTGGTGAACCATCCCTGGTCCAGCACCGGCTCCGGCTCACAGGCCCCCAGGAACCGCCATTGGCCATCGCACAGCGCCTCCACCCAGGCGTGGTTGTCATCGCAGTGGGACCAGCGGGGGGCGTAGACCTGTCGGGCCGGGACACCCACGCTCCGCAGGGCGGACACCAGGAAGGCCGACTCCTCCCCGCACCGTCCGCTACCGCAGCGGTACACCGTCAAAGGGGAGGCGGTGCGCTCGTCCTGGGCCTGGTAGGTGGCGCATTCCCGGCACCAGCGGTTTACCTCCTGGATCCGGGCCTCGCTGCCGGGGAGATCCTTCACGCGGGGCCAAAGCGCGTCAAAGAATGTCTGACGGTGGAAGGACAGATCCTCATCGTTCACCCGTGGGAACAGCACGTAATGGGCAAAGACCGGCCAGTCCAGCGCCCCACACCAGGGGGCCGTCCTCCGGAGGAAAACGGCGTGGCGGGCGAATTTGAGGAATAGTCCCGCCGGATAGCCGTACAGGTCGCTGGGCGGCAGGTGCTCCCGCAGGAACGCCATGGCCCGCCGCTCCTCCCCCGCCAGGGAGGACACCGCCGCCGTCCAGTCCGCCCGCTCGAACTCACGCATGATCCCACCTCCTTTTTCCCCCATTATACCGGGAACGCCGCCCCCTGGCAAGCCTTGACATATCCGGGGGCGGGCCGCTATAATAGGCGCAACAACATACAGGAGGTGCGGCGTATGAGCCGGGTATTGCTGGAGGTCTGCTGCGGCAGCGCAGACGATGTCATCGAGGCCCACAAGGCGGGGGCTGACCGGGTGGAGCTGAACAGCGACCTGTTCCACGGGGGACTGACCCCCACGCTGGGGGAGCTGATCGTGGCCAAGCGGGAGACGGGGATGAAGCTCATGGCCATGGTGCGTCCCAGGGAGGGCGGCTTTTGCTATACGCAGGCGGAGTTCGACACGGCAGTGGAGGACGCCAAGCTGCTGCTGGCCCACGGGGCGGACGGGCTGGTGTTCGGCTTCCTCCATGAGGACGGCACGCTGGACGTGGAGCGCACCCGTGTGCTGGCGGAGCTGGCCCAGGGCGCGGGAAAGGAATCCGTGTTCCACCGGGCCGTCGACGTGGTTCCGGACTGGCGGGCGGCGCTGGATCAGCTCATTGGGCTGGGGATCACACGGGTGCTTACCAGCGGGCAGGAACCGGACGTATCCCTGGGTACGGACACGGTGCGGGACATGATCTCCTACGCCGCGGGGCGCATTGAGATCCTGCCCGGCGCAGGGATCACCGCCCGGAACATGGATCGGATCATTTCTGAGACAGGCTGTTCCCAGATCCATCTGGCCGCCCACCGGGAGCTGTCCGACCCCTCCACCCGGAACAACCGGGCCATCTTCTATGGCGGCTGCCTCTATCCGCCGGAGGATCGCTTCAAGGTTATCGATCACGATTACATCGGCGGCATGGTATCCCGGCTGAACAAGTGAATTGACGACAGGGGTGCCGGATTCTGGAAATCCGGCGCTCTTTTTGCCCCTTGACAAGGGCGAAAAATGGGGATAAGATACAGTATCAGATAAAACAGTTGCAGCTGAAACGATAAATGGAGGCTTCCTATTCATGGCAGACACAGACAAGGCAAGACAGCAGCAGCGGGAGGATATGATGCTCCGGGGTTCCCTCCCCAAGGTGATCACCAAGATGGCCCTGCCCTCCATCATCTCCTTCCTCATCACATCCATCTACAATCTGGCGGACACCTATTTCGTCAGCGACCTGGGGGAGAGCGCCCAGGCGGCCATCAGCGTCAACGCCTCCCTGGACCAGATCATTATGATGGCGGGCTCCATGCTGGCGGTGGGGGCCGCCAGCTACATCTCCCGGCTGCTGGGGGCCAAGGACAAGGATAAGGCCAACCAGGTGCTGTCCACCGCCTTTTTCACCGCTATGATCTTCGGCGGGATTGTCACCCTGTTGGGGGTAACCTTCATGCACCCCATGGTGCGGCTGCTGGGAGCCACCGACACCTGCGAGCAGTTCGCCGTGGAGTACGCCACCTATGTGCTGCTGGTGGCCCCCTTCATGGCGGCGAATTTTGTGATGAACCAGTGCCTCCGGGCGGAGGGCAGCGCCCTGCTGTCCATGGTGGGCATGGGCTTCGGCGGAATTTTGAATTGCTTCCTGGACCCCATCTTCATCTTTAACCTGGACATGGGGGTGGCGGGCGCGTCCCTGGCTACCGCCATCTCCAAGCTGGTGAGCTTCGCCATCCTGGTGTTCCCCTACCTCACCCGGCGCAGCGTCCTCCATCTGACCATCCGCAAATTCCGCCCCACCAGGGACATTGTCACCCAGGTCGTCACCGTGGGCTCCTCCTCCATGTTCCGCTCGGGGCTGGCGGTGGTGTCCGCCATTGTGCTGAACAACATCGCGGGTCAGATCTCCGACGCGGTGCTGGCGGGCGTGGGCGTGTCCACCAAGGTGATGATGTTCCCCTTCGGCGTGATTTTGGGCTTCGGCACCGGCTTCCAGCCCGTGGCGGGCTTCAACTGGGGGGCCAAACGGTACGACCGGGTGAAGGAGAGCTACCGCTTCGCCTCCCGCGCGGCCATTTTGGGGGCGCTGGCCATGGGGCTCACCCTGGCGGCGCTGGCCGATCCCCTCATTGGGCTGTTCGCCAAGTCCGACCAGTCCGCTGAAATGCTGGCAGTGGGGGCGCTGTGCATCCGCCTGCAATGCCTCGCCCTGCCCATACACGGCTGGGTAGCGGTGGTGAATATGTTCTGCGCGGGGCTGGGCAACGCCCGAGGGGCGCTGCTGCTGTCCACCTCCCGGCAGGGCACCTGCTTCCTGCCCATCGTCTACCCTATGGCGTGGCTGTGGGGGGCCAACGGCGTAGCCGCCGTCCAGGCGGTGGCGGACGTGCTGACCCTGCTGCTGGCGGTGCCCCTGATCCGCCGGGTGAACGCCCGCATCCAGGCCGCGGCGGACGCCCAGGCCGCGGCGGACGCCCAGGCCGCGGAGTCCCCCGCTGAGACCGGAGGTGAGGCGGCGTGACCGATCCCGTACTGTCCAGCCTGCTGCGGATCAACCGGCAGCGGATCAAGGCCCTGCGCCGCGATGCCCTCAACCCAAACGGCTATGTGGGGGCCATGCACCTGATTGTGCTGTACATCGGGCGCAACCCCGGCGCCAGCCAGGAGGACGTGGTAGACTACTTCGCCCTGGACAAGGCCAGCGTGGCTCGGGGCGCCCGGCGGCTGGAGGAGCTGGGCCATCTGCGCCGGGAGCAGGATCCGGACGACCGGCGGCAATACCGCCTCTTTCTCACGGAGAGGGGACAGGAGATGCGCCGGGTGATCGACCGGGCCCACCTGGACTTTCAGCGGCAGCTCTCTCGGGGCGTCTCTCCGGAGGACTGGGCCCAATTGGCCATCCTGCTGGGGCGGCTGGAGGAAAACTGCGGGCGGGAAGCGGACGGTTGACAGCTCCCCTCTCCTGTGGTATACTGTCCCCATCAAACTGAAAAGGGTGAAAAGATGCGCAAGTAAGCTGAACTTCAAGCTGTGAACAAGAGACGGGGCCCATTCCGTATGGGCCGATGTTTTCATGGCGCGAAGGGCGGCTTGCTTGACCGGGGACATATCATGTCCCTGCCTTTTCGTCATGTGATCCGCCTTTCCGCTGTGGAAGGCGGATTTTTGATGGAAAGGAAGATGCGTATGCTTCAGGTGAAAAACCTCACCGTCACCCATAAGAAGGATCTCACCGCCCTGATCGAGGGGCTGTCCTTCACCCTCTCCCCCGGCGACCGGGCCGCCGTCATCGGCGAGGAGGGAAACGGCAAGTCCACCCTGCTGCGGCTGCTGTACGATCCCGCGTCGGTGGAACCCTACGCCGAGTGGGGCGGCGAGATCGTGGATCAGGGGCTGCGGAAGGGATACTTGGCCCAGGAGCTGTCCCCGGACGAGCTGGCCCTCCCGGTGTGGGCGTTCTGCCAGACGGTTCCCGCTTTTGAAGGGGCGGATCCCAAGGCGCTGGATCGGGCCGCCCGGCAGGTGGGGCTGGACGCCGCCCTGTTCTGGGACGACCGGCCCCTGTCCACCCTGTCCGGCGGCGAGCGGGTGAAGCTGCGGCTGGCCCTGCTGCTGCTGGACGGGCCGGATGTGCTGCTGCTGGACGAGCCGTCCAATGATCTGGATCTGGCCACCTTGACGTGGCTGGAGGGCTTCCTGCTGGGATGTAACGTGCCGGTGCTATACATTTCCCACGATGAGCCTTTGTTGGAGCACACCGCCAACGTCATCATTCACCTGGAGCGGCTGCGGCGGCGCACCGCCCCCCGGTGTACCGTGGCCCGGATGGGGTACGGCCAGTATGTGGAACAGCGGGCGGCGGGCTTCACCCGACAGGAGCAAAACGCCCGGAAGGAGCGGGCGGAGTACGACGCGAAGATGGAGAAATTCCGCCAGATCCGGGACAAGGTGGAGCACGCCCAGGCCCATGTCCCAGGCTATAACTCCGCCGGGATTCCCAACCCGTCCGCCGGGCGGCTGCTGAAAAAGAAAATGCACACGGTGCTGTCCATGGGCCGCCGGTTCGAGCGGGAGAAAGAACATATGACCGCCCTGCCCGAGTGGGAGGAGGCCATCCTCACCGCCTTCGATCCGGACAAGTCCGCCCTGCCCGCGGGCAAGACGGTGCTGCGACTGGATATGCCAAAGCTGACGGCGGGGGATCGGGTGCTGGCCCGGGATGTGCGCCTGTGGGTGGTCGGGCCGGAGCACGTGGGCATCGTGGGGGCCAACGGGGCGGGCAAGTCCACCCTGCTGAAGCTTGCGGCGGAGGCGCTGCTGTCCCGGACTGATATCCGGGCGGCCTATATGCCCCAGGACTACGGCGACCTGCTGCTGGGGGACAAGACCCCGGTGGATCTGCTGGCCCCGTCGGGGCACAGGGACGATATCACCCGGGCCCGCACCCTGCTGGGCAGCATGAAGTACAAGGCGGAGGAGATGGAGCACCCGGCCGCGGCCCTGTCCGGTGGCCAGCGGGCCAAGCTGCTGTTTTTGTCCATGGTGCTGAACGGGGCCAACGTGCTGGTGCTGGACGAGCCCACCCGGAATTTCTCCCCCCTGTCCGCCCCGGTGATCCGGGGGGTGCTGGCCCAATTCCCCGGCGCCATTGTCAGTGTGTCCCATGACCGCCTCTATTTGGAACAGGTGTGTACGCGGGTGCTGGAGCTGGGGCCGGAGGGGCTTGGCCCCTGCCCTTGACATTCCAGCGATGTTTGGGTATGATAGGGAACATATCTGAGAGAGAAAGGGAGTTTTTTATGGATCGGGAGCGTTTTCAGTCCCGGCTGGGCTTTCTGCTGGTGAGCGCCGGGTGCGCGGTGGGCATCGGCAACGTGTGGAAGTTCCCCTACGTCACCGGGCAGAACGGCGGCGGGGTGTTCGTGCTGTTCTACCTGCTGTTCCTGATGGTGCTGGGCGTGCCGGTGCTGACCATGGAGCTGGCGGTGGGCCGGGCCAGCCGCCGGAG
>CASTQR010000086.1 GCA_949451265.1 uncultured Eubacteriales bacterium
CCCTCATCAGCTACGGCCCCGCCCCCCGGAACACCCTCACCCTGTCCAGCCTGGACGAGGGGCGGGCGTCGGTGGCCGTCCAGCGGGAGTTCCTCACCCTGGACGGCAGGCCGGTGGACCGCCAGGAGCTGATCCTCCCCTACGACGGCGGCCCGCCGGAGCTGCTGCTGGCCCAGGCGGGGGCGGCCCTGCTGCTGGGCCGCCTGCCCGCGGGATAAGGGAAGCCCCCGGATTTGCTCCGGGGGCTTCCCTTTTGCCCGCCCCTGTGATATAATAACCCTCACTTTCGTAAGACAGCGAGGGAAAGCATATGAGGATTGTGGTGAAGATCGGCACCTCCACCCTGGCCCACGCCGCCGGGCGGCTGAACATCCGCCGGACGGAGGGCCTGGTGAAGGTGCTGTCCGATTTAAAAAACGCCGGGAACCAGCTCATACTGGTGTCCTCCGGGGCCATCGGCATGGGGGTGGGGCGGCTGAACCTGCCGGGCCGGCCGGCGGATATGCCCACCAAGCAGGCCGCCGCCGCCGTGGGCCAGTGCGAGCTGATGTACGCCTACGACAAGCTGTTCGGCGAGTATAACCACACCGTGGCCCAGCTCCTGCTGACGGGGGAGGACGTGCGCTTCCCCCACCGGCGGCAGAACTTCATCAACGCCATGGAGCGCCTGCTGGAGCTGAACGCCCTGCCCGTGGTGAACGAGAACGACGCCGTGGCCACCGATGAAGTGGGGGAGGCCACCACCATCGGGGAGAACGACACCCTGGCGGCCATCGTGGCGGAGTGCGTGGGGGCGGACCTGCTGATTTTGCTCAGCGACATCGATGGCCTGTACACCGCCGATCCCCATAAGGACGGACACGCCGCCCTCATCCCGGAGGTGCGGGAGATCACGCCGGAGCTGCGCGCCCTGGCGGGGGCTCCCGGCTCCGCCCTGGGCACCGGGGGAATGGCCACCAAGCTGAAGGCGGCGGAGATCGCCATGGCCTGCGGCTGCGACATGGTGATCGCCAACGGCCAGCGGCCTGAGCTGTTATATGACATCGCGGCGGGCAGACCCGTGGGCACCCGCTTTCTCGGAAGGAGGGCGGAGGTATGACCACTTTGGAACTGCTCCAGCACGCCAGACAGGCCAAGACCGCCATGGCCCTGGCGGACACAGAGACGAAAAACCGGGCGCTGAACGCCATGGCCGACGCCCTCCTGGACAACGCCCAGGCCATCCTCACCGCCAACGGCCTGGACGTGATCGAGGCCAAGGGCGCCGTGTCCCCCGTCATGCTGGACCGGCTGGCCCTGAACAAGGAGCGGATCTTCGGCATGGCCCAGGGGGTGCGGGAGGCGGCCGCCCTCCCCGACCCGGTGGGCCAGGTGCTGACAAGGCGCAAGCGCCCCAACGGGCTGGCCATCGACAAAACCGCCGTCCCCATGGGCGTCATCGCCATCATCTACGAGAGCCGCCCCAACGTCACGTCGGACGCGGCGGCGCTGGCCCTGAAAGCCGGTTCCTCCTGTGTGCTGCGGTGCGGGCGGGAGGCCCACCGCTCCGCCGCCGCCATCGTGTCGGCCCTGCGGGAGGGGTTAAGCGCGGCGGGGCTGCCCCAGGACGCCCTGTGGCTGGTGGAGGACGTGTCCCGGCAGTCCGCCGTGGAGCTGATGACCGCGTCGGGGCTGGTGGATCTGCTCATACCCCGGGGGGGCGCGGGGCTGATCCGGGCGTGCGTGGAACAGGCCACCGTCCCCGTCATTGAGACGGGTACCGGCATCTGCCACGTCTATGTGGACAAGGACGCAAATTTGGATATGGCCCTGAACATCGTGGAGAACGCCAAATGCTCCCGGCCCAGCGTCTGCAACGCCGCCGAGGTGTGCCTCGTCAACAAAGATGCGGCGGGGGACTTCCTGCCCCGGCTCCGGGAGCGGCTGGTGGACGCCCGGAAGGCCAAAAACCAGCCCCCGGTGGAGCTGCGGCTGGACGAAGCCGCCGCCCGGATCATCCCCGGCAGGGCGGCGGGCCCGGACGACTTCGACACGGAGTTTCTGGACTACATCTTAGCGGTCAAAGTAGTGGACAGCCTGGAGGACGCCTGCGCCCACATCGCCGCCCACTCCACCGGCCACTCCGAGGCCATCGTCACGGCGGAGGAAGAAGCCGCCCGCCGCTTCACCGCCCTGGTGGACAGCGCGGCGGTGTACTGGAACGCCTCCACCCGGTTCACCGACGGCGGGGAGTTCGGCCTGGGCTGTGAGATGGGCATATCCACCCAGCGGCTCCACGCACGGGGCCCCATGGGGCTGGGGGAGCTGTGCTGTTACAAGTATGTGATCCGGGGGACGGGGCAGACCCGTTAACCGAAGCGAAGCGGCGAACGGATGTTTCACGCGAAACATCCGTTCGCCGCTTTCCTATGTCCTAAACCGGGATAGTCAAAAAGGTGCGGATGGCCTCGCTCAAATCCGCGAACAGCGCCGCCTCCGGCGGGAAGAAGGTGAACCAGACAATCAGCGCCCCCAGCAGGATGGCCAGCGCCCAGGCCGCCTTTTCCGTCCCCGGCCACTCGGTCAGCGGCCACAGCGCCCTGGGCAGCAGGAACCCCAAAGCCAGCGTCAGGAAGAACAGGATCAGATCCACAATCAGGGACTCCCCCCGGAACACCACGTGGTAGAGGTAGCCCGCCCCCAGCATCACCCCGCAGGCCGCCGCGTCAGCCAGCAGCCAGGGGGCCCGCCCCAGCGCCTTCCCCCGGCCCAGGATCAGCGAGACGGCCAGCAGGGGAACATAGATCAGCTTCACGTGCTCCCACACGCTCTCCCGCACGGGGGAGACCAGGGCGAACACCGGGTTGGGCAGCCACTGGAACAGGAAGTGGAGCAGCACCCCCGCCGCGGCGGCCAGGATGTAGGCCAGCAGCATTTTTTTGGTCGTTTTTTCCATCAATACCACACCTCACTTTGGTACTAAAGATATGCCCAAGCCTGGGCAGACTATGTTTGTCCCATTGAAAAAATGACGTGAACCGGAAAAAACGCCAAATGCCGGACCCGCCCCCGGAACCTTCCAGCATCAAATCCGCCAGCCCGCCAAAGCGGGGCGCTGGCTGTCCCGCCCTTGTCAAACCCGCCTAACTTTCCCACGGTGAAACGCCGTCCCAGCCGCCATATTAAAAGGGCGGGCGTCGGGGCGCTGACGGAGATGGTTCCGCCAATGCCCGGCCGTCCGCAGTTTCAAAAGGCGGGGCGAGCGTATTCCCGCCCACCGGGGCGGAACTGCGAAAAACCCGCGCAAGCAAAAGGCGGGGCGGGAATACAGAAAAACCCCCGCACAAAGAAAAAGGCGGTGAATGGATTTGAATGAAGAAGCAAGACCATTTGTGGGGGCGGCGGCTCTGCGGGTGCTGGGGCTGCTGCTGGCGGCGGTGCTGACGATGTGGCCCATGGTGACTGCGGCCTGGGCCAGCCCTGCCGTGGTGGTGCCCGTGGGCCGGGCGGTGGGCATCAAGCTCTTTTCCGACGGCGTGGTGGTGGTGGGCACCTCCGAGGTGGCGGGGGAGGGCGGCAAGGTGAACCCGGCCCGGGACTGCGGCCTTCGGGAGGGGGACATCATCACCCACATCAACTCCACCGAGGTGGATACCATCGAGGAGGTGTCCGCCCTCCTCCAGGAGCTGGAGGGCCAGCCCATGAGCATCCGGGCCATCCGGGACGAGAAGCAGGTGCAGCTCACCGCCACGCCGGTGCTGTGCCCCGCCGACGGGGCCTATAAGCTGGGGGCGTGGATCCGGGACTCCATGGCGGGCATCGGCACCGTGACCTTCTACGACCCGTCCACCGGGGCCTTCGGCGCGCTGGGCCACGGCATCAACGACGCGGACACCGCCCTGCTCATGCCCCTGGAGAGCGGCTCCATCCTGCCCGCCACGGTGGCGGGGGTGGAGAAGGGCAGAAGCGGCGCGCCGGGGCAGCTCCAGGGCGTGTTTGACACGGCGTCCACCCTGGGCCTGCTCCGGGCCAACACCAGCGGCGGCGTGTTCGGCACCCTCACCGAGCCCCGCTGGGCGGACGGCGCCGCGGTGCAGGTGGCGGAGCGGGACGAGGTAAAGCCCGGCCCCGCCGAGATCCTGTGTAACATCTCCGGCGACCGGGTGGACAAATTCCAGGTGGAGATCGCCAAGGTGTACGCCGAGCGGGAGGGCGACTGCCGGGACTACCTGCTGAAGGTCACCGACCAGCGCCTGCTGGACGCCACCGGCGGCATCGTCCAGGGCATGAGCGGCAGCCCCATCCTCCAAAACGGCAAGATCGTGGGGGCGGTGACCCACGTCATGGTGGACGACCCCACCAGCGGCTACGGCATCTACGTGGGCCGTATGCTGAGCCTGGACGGGGCGGCGTAAGGCTTGACAAGGGCCGGGGCGGGTAGTATGATCCTTCCATCATAGAAAAAAGGAGCGATCGCCATGATACCCACCCCGGAACAGGCCTGGGAGCTGTTGTGCGAATACAATGAGGGGGACTTCCACCGGAAGCACGCCCGCACCGTGGGGGACGTGCTGCGCTGGTACGCCCAGGAGCTGGGCCACGGGGACGAGGCCGGCTTCTGGGAGGCCGCGGGTATCCTCCACGACCTGGACTTTGAGCGCTGGCCCGAGGAGCACTGTGTCAAGTGCCAGGAGCTTATGCGGGAAAAGGGCATCGACGAGGCCCTGATCCACGCCGTGGCCAGCCACGGCTGGGGGGAGTGCGCCGATGTGGAGCCCACCCTGGAGATGGAAAAGGTGCTGTTCGCCGTGGACGAGCTCACCGGCCTCATCGGCGCGGCGGCCATGATGCGGCCCTCGAAAAGCGTGTCCGACCTGGAGGTCAAATCGCTGAAAAAGAAGTTCAAGGACAAAAAATTCGCGGCGGGCTGCTCCCGGGACGTGATCCGGAAGGGGGCGGAGCTGCTGGGCTGGGAGCTGGACGAGCTGATGGACAAGACCATCCAGGCCATGCGGGCCAGCCCCAACGTGGACTGATGGAGCCTGTGGCCCACATCCGCACGGACTTCCCCGGGAAATTCGGTGTGCCCCGGCAGGCGGGGCTGGTGCCCGAGCTGCGGGGGCGGGTGGTGTTCGCGCCGGACTGCCGCCGCCCGGAGGCCCTGCGGGGGATCGAGGGCTTCTCCCACCTGTGGCTGATCTGGGAGTTTTCCGAAAACAAAACGGCGGGCTGGTCGCCCACGGTGCGGCCGCCCCGCTTGGGGGGAAATGAGCGGGTGGGGGTGTTCGCCACCCGCTCGCCCTTCCGGCCCAACCCCATCGGCCTGTCCTGCGTGAAATTGGAACGGGTGGAGCTGTCCGGGCCCGACGGCCCGGTGCTCCACGTGTCCGGGGCGGACCTGGTGGACGGCACCCCCATCCTGGACATCAAGCCCTACCTGCCCTACGCCGACTGCCATCCCGAGGCGGCGGGCGGCTTCGCCGGGGAGGCCCCGGCGGGGCGGCTGCGGGTGGACTTCCCCCCCGAGCTGCTGGCCCTGGTTCCGGAGGGGGACAGGGCGGCGCTCACCGGCGTGCTGGCCCAGGACCCCCGGCCCCCCTACCAGCGCGACCCGGAGCGGATCTACGGCTTCGGCTTCGGAGGCGTGGAGGTGCGCTTCACCGTGGGGGACGGGACGCTGGCGGTGGTGGAGGTACGGCCCCGATCCTGAACGGAAAAACCGCCCGCGGCCCGTGAGGCCGCGGGCGGCGCTTTTTCCGGTGGGTGAATTGCCCCCCAGCCCTTGCCATTGCCGCTGTAATTTGATATAATCTCTTATCTATGGGATCTTTGGAAATGAGGTGAGCGCGGTGTATCAGAAGCTGGCCCGGATGCTGGCCCCCCGGATCGGGCTGTATTTCGCGGTGATGCTGGCCTTCTGCGGGGCGACGGCCCTGCTGGGCCGGCGGGACGCCGCCGTGGTGGAGCTGGCGGTGGTGGCGGTGCTGTTCGCGGCCTACCTGGCCTCCGGGCTCCGCCGCCGGAAGGAGGCCGCCCGCTATCTCAAGGAGCTGCTGGACAGCATGGACCAGGCCACCCGGGACAGCACCCTGAACTGCCCCCTGCCCCTGGTGATCTTCCGGCCGGAGACCGACGAGGTGGTGTGGTCCAACGACCGCTTCCTCCGCCTCACCGGGGACACCGAGGGCCTGTTCGACACCAAGCTGGCCGACCTGGCCCCCAGCTTCAACAGCCGCTGGCTGCTGGAGGGCAAGAGCGAGTGCCCGGAGGAGGTGGAGCTGGGGGGACGGCGCTATCAGGTCTTTGGCGACGTGGCCCGCCCCGGGAGCGGGGAGGACGATGCGGCCCTGGCCACCACCTACTGGCTGGACGTGACGGATCTGGCGGACACCAGGGACGTGTACCGGGCCACCAAGCCGGTGCTGGCCCTGCTGCTGCTGGACAACTACGAGGACGCCATCAACGGCCAGGACGAAAACGTCCGCTCCGCCATGCTGAGCCAGATCAGCGCCCGCCTGTCCCGGTGGGTGGAGGACACCAACGGCGTGTTCCTCCGGCTGGACCGGGACCGCTTCCTGTTTTTGTTTGAGGAGCAGTACCTGGCCGGCTTCAAGGCGGAGAAGTTCTCCCTGCTGGACAGCGTCCGGGAGGTGGTGAATCCGGCGGGCATCGCCGCCACCGTGTCCATCGGCGTGGGCGTGGACGGGGACACCTTCGACGAGCTGTACCGCTTCGCCAACCTGTCGGTGGAGATGGCCCTGAGCCGGGGGGGCGACCAGGCGGTGGTGAAGAACCGCTTCACCTTCGAGTTCTACGGGGGCCGCTCCAAGGAGGCGGAGCGCCGCACCAAGGTCAAGAGCCGGGTGATGGCCTCCGCCATGGGCGAGCTGGTGGCGGACGCCTCCCAGGTGCTGGTAATGGGCCACAAGGCCCCGGACATGGACGCGGTGGGGGCGGCGGTGGGGGTGTGCGCCATCGCCCGGTTCAAGGGCGTGCCCTGCCGCATCGTCCGGCCCCACG
>CASTQR010000087.1 GCA_949451265.1 uncultured Eubacteriales bacterium
TCGTGGAGGCACTGGACGATGTTCCGGTTCAGCCCGCCGGAGTAGGGCATCACCTCCACACAGGCCAGCACCCTCGCCCCCTCCAGGGTCATGCGGCGGGCCATGATGAGCCCGATGTCGCCGCTGCCCAGGATCACCACCCGTTTTCCGGGCATCCAGCCCTCTATGTTCACATACCGCTGGGCGGCCCCGGCGGTGAACACCCCGGCGGGGCGGGTGCCGGGGATGGCGATGGCCCCCCGGGTGCGCTCCCGGCAGCCCATGGCCAGCACGATGGATTTGGCCTCCTCCACCCGGTAGCCGGTGGATTTGCCCACCATATGTACCCTGCGGTCGCCCGTCACCTCTAACACCATGGTGTCCAGGCGGATCTCCACCCCCGTCTCGCCCAGCAGCTTCACGAACCGCCCGGCGTACTCCGGGCCGGTGAGCTCCTCCTTGAAGTGGTGCAGCCCGAAGCCGTTGTGGATGCACTGGTTGAGGATGCCGCCCAGCTCCTTGTCCCGCTCCACGATCAAAATGGAGCGCAGGCCTCCGTCCCAGGCGGCGCAGGCGGCGGCCAGTCCGGCGGGCCCGCCGCCGATCACAATCAGGTCATACATGGCTGGCGCCTCCTTTCGCGGGCTGTCGTAGGGCGGGACGGCCCGACCCGCCGGATCCGCCGTGCCCTCCCTTGGGTTCCGCGGCGGTTTTCGTCTCCCTGTCCAGCAGCCAGGAGCCCGCCTGATCCTGCACAATCTCGCCGGGGGACTTCTTCAGCTCCCGGGCCAGGATGTCCACCACCCGGGGCCCGCAGAAGCCTCCCTGGCAGCGGCCCATGCCCGCGTTTACCCGGCGCTTCACCCCGTCCACGGACACGGGGGGGATGGGGCCGTGGAGGGCCTCCAAAATCTCCCCCTCGGTAATGGTCTCGCACCGGCAGATCACCCGGCCGAAGGCGGGCTCTTTCTCCACCAGCGCCGCCCGATCCTCCGGGGAAAGCTCCTTGAACCGGGTGCGATGGCGCTCACAGAGAAAGGTATCCTTCTTCTCCAGGGCCAGCCCCGCCTTGGCCAGCAGCTCCACCGCGTACTCCCCGATGGCGGGAGCGGCGGACAACCCCGGCGAGCAGATGCCCGCCAGGTCCAGGAAGCCGGGGGCGCCCTCCTCTAAGATGAAGTCGGGCCGGTCGGCGGCGGCACGCACTCCGGCGAAGTTGCGGATGGACTCCCGGAAATTGACGGACGGCACGGATTTTTGGGCCGTCTCCCGGACGAACCGCAGGCCGTCCCCGGTGGTGGCGGTGTCGTTCCCCACCACCTTCTCCGAGTCGGGGCCCACGATCAGGTTCCCATGGACGGTGGGGGCCACCAGCACCCCCTTGCCCGCTTTGCTGGGGCACTGGAAGATCAC
The DNA here is from genome assembly GCA_949451265.1 of uncultured Eubacteriales bacterium. The sequence goes on from CASTQR010000087.1 coordinate 1,393, forward strand.
CCGGCCCACCCGATCCCCCTCGCTTTTGTCCAGCAGGTAGTACTGGCCCCGGGCGGGGCGTATGTCAAAGGCGTGGGGGGCGGCCATGTCGTGGACGATGGCGGCGTCCACCCCGGCGGCGTTGACCACGAACCGGGCCTCAAACTCACCCTGGCTGGTATGGACGGCCCATGCAGGGGAGGGATTTGCTCCTCCCGCCCCTCCCGATCTCCACCCATCTATTGGGGAGATCCCGGTGACGGCGGTGTTCAGGTGAAGCTCCACCCCGTTTTTCACCGCCGTCTCCGCCAGGGCCAGGCAGTGCTCCCAGGGGGAGCAGATGGCGGCGGAGGGGGCGTGGAGTGCGGCGATCACCTTCTCGGACAGGCTGGGCTCCAGCGCCCGGGCCCCGTCCCCGTCCAGCAGCTCCAGCCCCGGAACGCTATTGGCCGTGCCCCGGCGGTACAGCTCCTCCAGGGTGGGCCGCTCCTCCTCCGAGAAGGCCAGCACCAGCGAGCCGCAGGGGTGGTAGGGCACGTCCAGCTGACCGCACAGCTCCCGGGCCAGCTCCACCCCCCGGACGTTGAGCTTTGCCATCAGCGTCCCCGGCTCCGGGTCGTACCCGGCGTGGAGGATGGCGGAGTTGGCCTTGGTGGTGCCCAGGGCCACATCGTTCTCCCGCTCCAAAATGCCCACCTTCAGCTGGTATTTCGCCAGCTCGAAGGCGGCGGCCGCGCCGGTGACGCCGCAGCCGATGATGAGTACATCGTACATAAAATGACCTCCCAATTGGAAAAATCACGGACTTGCGATCTAAAACTGTCACATACTCCACACGGCGGGGTTGGTGGTGGACACCGCCACCGCCCCGGCGCTGAGGGCGGCGGTCACGTCCTCCTTGTCGGAGATAAGCCCCCCCGCGATGACGGGCTTGCCGGTGAGCTGGGCCACCCGGCGGATGATCTTGGGCATGAGGCCGGGCAGCACCTCAATGAGATCCGCGTCCTGGGGCCGCTGGCGCTGGATGTTGTCCAGGGCCATGGAATCCAGCAGGAAGAACCGCTGTATGGCCACCAGCCCCAGCTCCCGCCCCCGGCGGGTGAGGGCGGCTTTGGTGGAGATGATGCCGTCGGCGGCGGTCTGCCGGGCGATGAAGTCCACCGAAACCTCCCGGGCCGCCAGCCCGTCCACCAGATCCAGGTGGACGAAGGCCCGCTTGCCCGCCTTGCGGATCCGGGCGGCGGAGTCGGCCACCGTGAGGATGTCGCCGCCCAGCAGGAAGATGACGGGCACCTCGCTGTCCAGGGCGGCGGCCAGGCCGTCGGCGTCCTTCACGGCGGCGATCACCGGCCCCTCGGCCAGCAGGTCCAGCAGCTTGTTTCGATCCATGGGAGCACCCCCCTTGCCGCGTCCCCGCGGACAAAAAGAGCGCAAAGCAACCAGGCGGGCTGCTCTGCGCGTCTCAAACTCTGCACAAAACTTTTGTGCCCTTATCATAGCAGGGCTTGGGCGAAAATGCAAGACGGGAAACGCTGGTTTTTTTATATTTTGGCGGGAGGAACAAAAAATATACCTTACATTTGGCGGTTTTCGACAAAATTCAAAAAACGGATTGACAAAAAACTGTGGGGCTGGTATGCTGAACACACAGCAATGCTGAAAAGTGGATATCTGCTCATGAGTTTGGAGAAGGGCGTGACAGTGGAAAGACTGTTGCGCCTTTTTTGTTTGAAAGGAGGAAAACGCGGCACCAGGACATTGGGATATTTGAATTTTCTGAGATGGAGAAAGGGGCCTAAAACCATGACTAAAATCAAAAAATCGACGCGGATCCTGTGCGTGGCATTGGCGATCCTGCTGGTCAGCTGCATTGGGGCCAGCGTGGTTCAGACGGACTTTGGCAAAATCACCATCAAGGATCTCCGCTGGGAGACCGGGTCGGGCCATCAAATGAGCGCGCTGCTGTTTGTCCCGGATTCCGCCACGGTGGAAAATCCGGCGCCGGCCATCGTGTGCAGCCACGGCTGGTATAACAACCGGGAGATGCAGGATCTGAACTACGTAGAGTATGCCCGCCGGGGGTTTGTGGTGATGTCGATTGATATGTATGGCCACGGCAACTCGGAGGACATTGAAAACGGCAGCTGGTGGAAGCCGGAGAATAACGCCAACGGTATGTATGACGCGGTGAAGCTCATGGCCACCCTGCCCTATGTGGACGTGTCCCGCATCGGCGTCACCGGCCACTCCAACGGCGCCCTGGCCAGCCGCACGGCGGTCATTCTGGACAACGGCGCGGAGACTCCGCTCATCGCCGCCGCACTGTTGGTGTCCAACGACGCGGTGTATACCGACAGTGAAACCGGCGAGTACATCAACATTTTCGGCAGCCGGGACGCCGGTATTGTCGCTTGCCAGTACGATGAGTTCTTCCACCGCGTGAAGCAGGAGGACGGATCCAGGAGCGCACCCCGGGATTACATCCACCAGAATACCGCCCAGTCCTTCCTCCACTTCGGCACGGATCCCGCTGGGTTGGAGGAACGCGCCCCCTACACTGTCTACCACCAGGATGTGGATGGCCAGGATGCCATGCGCGTGATCTATAATCCAGGCATGATCCACCCCTGGGCCCACTTCTCCGGCGGCGTGGTGGCCAACAGCGTGGCTTTCTTCGATGAGGCCCTGGGCGCTCCCCATATGCTGCCCGGCAGCAATCAAACATGGCAGTGGAAGGTGGCCTTCAACTTCCTGGGGCTGGTGGGCTTTGTGATGTTCATGGTCGGCTTTGCCCTGTGCCTGCTGGACACCAAGGCGTTCGCCGATCTCAAAGCGGACAGCGCCCCTGTTCCCGCCCCCCTCAGCGGAGGCAAGGGCAAGGCCTGGTTCTGGGGTGGCCTGGCTGCCGGGACGCTGTTCTCCATGTGGTTTTATATGTTCGGCTATAGCTGGTGCAATAAGATCAAGCCAGACTTCTTTAACCAGAGTAATCCCTTCTATATTGGTATGTGGAGCGCCCTGTGCGGGCTGTTCACCCTGCTCATCCTGGCCCTGTCCTACCAGCTTTTCGGCAAGAAGGAGGGCGGCGTGGATTTGAAGGCCAACGGTGTGGCCATCGGCTGGCGCAAGCTGGGCAAAACCGTGGTGCTGGGCGTGATCGTGGCGGCTGTCACTTACTCCACCGTGTTTGTCTCGGATTACTTCTTCAAGACGGACTTCCGCATCTGGTGCCTGACCATCAAAGCCTTCACCCCTGATAAACTGCTGGTGGCGGCCAAGTTCCTGCCCTTCTTCCTGATCTACTACGTCATCAACTCCGTGGCCAACAACAGCTTCAACTACGTCAAGCTGGGCAATAAGGATTGGATCAACACTGTCGTGCTGGCCGTGTTCAATGGCCTGTCCCCCGCCATTCTCATCATATGGATCTACGTCACGTTTTTCATCCAGGGCTTCCATCCCATGGAAATGACCGGAATCGGCGGTTCCATCATCGGTATCTGGCTGTTCCCCATTGTGGTGATCCTGCCGGTATACGCGGTGATCTCGCGCATCCTCTACAAGGCCACTAAGAATCCCTATCTGGCGGGCATTATCATGGCTTTGATCGTTACGGTCATGAGCTGCACCAACACGCTGACCCTGGCTTAAACCAGACCGTGTATAAGGCTAAGGGCCGGATCTCCACGGAGATCCGGCCCTTTTTGTGGTCCTTTCGTGATATCTCAATACCGCCCAAAATCCGCCGACCGCCCGTCGGTGACGTCGGCCCCGAACTCGTAATCCTTCCCCGGCAGAATCGCGTTGAGCACAATCCCCGCGATGGCGGCGATGGCCAGGGAGGTGAGGGTGATGGCGGTGCCGCCCACGTTGAAGGTGAGCCCGCCGGAGAAGCCCAGGCCGCACACCAGAATCACGGCGGCGATGATCAGGTTTCGGGAGTTGGTGAAGTCCACCCGGTTCTCCACCACGTTGCGCACGCCGATGGCGGAAATCATGCCGTACAGCATGAAGCTGATGCCGCCCACGATGGCGGTGGGCATGGAGCCGATGAGCTCGCTCATCTTGGGGATGAAGCCCAGCACCACGGCGTAAATCGCCGCCAGCCGGATCACCCTGGGGTCGTACACCCTGGACAGCACCAGCACGCCGGTGTTCTCGCCGTAGGTGGTGTTGGCGGGGCCGCCGAACAGGGCGGACAGGGAGGTGGCGATGCCGTCGCCGATGAGGGTGCGGTGCAGGCCGGGGTTCTCGATGAAGTTCTCCCCCACGGTGGCGGAGATGGCGGACATATCGCCGATGTGCTCCATCATGGCGGCGATGGCGATGGGGGCCATCACCAGGATGGCGGAGATGTCAAACTTGGCGATCTGGAAGGGGGGCAGGCCCACGATGCCCGCCTCGGCCACCGCCTGGAAGTTCAGGATGGCGGAGCCGTCCGCGTTAGTCATGCCGCAGGCGTTCATGATGATGGCGGCCACGTAGGCAATCACCACGCCCAGCAGGATGGGGATGATTTTCAGCATCCCCTTGCCCCAGATGTTGAACACCACGATGACCGCCAGGGCGATGAGGGCCAGGGGCCAGCACTGGGCGGCGTTGGTGACGGCGGAGGGGGCCAGGTTCAGGCCGATGCAGATGATGATGGGCCCGGTGACCACCGGGGGCAGGAAGCGCATCACCTTATGGACGCCCACCACCTTCACCAGCAGGGCCAGCACCAGGTAGAGCAGGCCGGCCACCACAATGCCGCCGCAGGCGTATTGCAGCTTTTCCGCCGCGGCCATCCCGGCGAACTTGCCGGAGTCCAGTTTGGACACCGCCTCGAACCCGCCCAGGAAGGCGAAGGAGGAGCCCAGGAAGGCGGGCACCTTCAGCTTGGCGCAGACATGGAAGAACAGGGTGCCGATGCCGGCGAAGAACAGGGTGGTCTGGACAGACAGGGGCAGGCCGTACTGGCTGCTGACAATGATGGGCACCAGGATGGTGGCCCCGAACATGGCGAACATATGCTGGAGGCCCAGGATGAGCATCTTGGGCACGCCCAGGGCGCGGGCGTCGCGGACGGGCTCTTGGTTATTCATGCTACTCTCTCCCTTTCGTCAATTCGCAAAAAAGAAGCAATCACCGGAAAACGGCGATTGCTTCTAAAAATGGAAATGGAAACGATACGCCCCAAGCTCAGGCGTTTTGAAAAACAGCGGCGTAAGCTGGCGCATATCGTTCCCCTCCTTTTGCGTTCGTCCCATAATACCAGAAGGGAGCGGTCTTTGCAAGACTGAATTGTGCACAAAAAGGCGGCGGGATGCCGCAGAAAATTTTGGGAAGGGGGCCTTCCCGAGCCCTGCTTGCAGGGGGCCCTGCGGGGCGGTTTATCTGCGCCCGCCGCCTCGTCGGCGCAAAGTCCGCTCTGCTCCGCTTCCGCCTGCGGCGAAATCTCCGCCCGCTCCCTTGCGCCTCCTCTCCCCACAAAGCCTGAAGGACGGCTTTGCGGGGGCCCCGGATGGGATGGCTTACCTGCGCCCGCCGCCTCGTCGGCGCAAAGTCCGCTCTGCTCCGCTTCCGCCTGCGG